>JAEXJU010000253.1 GCA_023448955.1 Bacteroidota bacterium | reverse complement strand
GTCTTGTCCCATTTTTGCGACCATCAATCTTGGTCGGCGACCTTCTTGTTCTTCAAATTTCTGAGTCAGTTCCAAAGCTTTCCCGAAAAATTCATTTTTATTGGCATTCATAGCGTAAACTCCTTGTATGGTTCTGATGTTGGCTTTGTATCGCCCGAAACTTTCTTCCATCGCATCGCTCATTTCGCCCAATGTTACTCTTCTTCTTGCGGCTTCTATGCAAAGCTCTAGAAGATTTCCTTGGCCTGTCTTAGCACAATTTCTAATTTCATTTAAAATTTGGCTCACCGCCGCGTTGTCTCTTTCTGCTTTTATTTTTTCTAATTGTTCGATCTGTTTTCTACGAACTTCGGAATTGTCAATATCCAAAATCTCGATAGGATTTTGTTTTAATGATGACTGAAAAGCATTTACCCCAATAATGAATTCTTCGCCGCTGTCTATTTTGGCTTGTTTTCTGGCAGCCGCTTCTTCTATCCTCATCTTCGGGATTCCAGCTTCGATGGCTTTCGTCATTCCACCTTCTTTTTCCACTTCATCGATGTATTTCATCGCTTCATCAATCATTTGTTGGGTTAATGATTCAACGAGATGACTTCCGCCCATCGGATCGACGACATCACAGATTCCCGATTCCTGTTGTAAGATAATTTGTGTATTTCTCGCAATTTTTGCCGAATAATCTGTTGGTAAAGCAATCGCTTCGTCCAAAGCATTCGTGTGAAGCGATTGCGTTCCGCCTAAAGCCGAGGACAATGCCTCAATCGTGGTTCTTGTAATATTATTGAAAGGTTCCTGCTCCGTCAAACTCCACCCAGAAGTCTGAGAATGCGTTCTTAAAGCTAAAGATTTTTGGTTCTGAGGATTGAATTGTTTCAGGAGAGTTGCCCAAATATATCTTGCGGCGCGCATCTTGGCGATTTCCATAAAATGATTCATACCGATGGCCCAAAAAAAGGATAATCTTGGTGCAAAATCATCAACTTTCATTCCTGCTTTTATACCGGTTCTTACATATTCCAAACCGTCTGCTAAAGTGTAGGCCATTTCCAAAACGGGCGTTGCACCAGCTTCCTGCATATGATAACCGGAAATCGAAATAGAGTTGAATTTTGGGATGTTTTTTGACGTATATTCAAAAATATCGGCGATGATTTTCATCGAAGGTGTTGGCGGATAAATGTAGGTGTTTCGCACCATAAATTCTTTCAAAATATCGTTCTGAATGGTTCCTGAAAGTTTGTCCTGAGAAACGCCTTGTTCTTCTGCTGCTACAATATAAAATGATAAAATTGGCAAAACCGCACCGTTCATCGTCATAGAAACTGAGATTTCGTCCAGTGGAATTTGGTCAAACAAAATCTTCATATCTTCCACTGAATCAATTGCTACACCAGCTTTTCCGACATCGCCAACAACTCTGGCGTGATCGGAATCATAACCTCTATGGGTTGCCAGATCGAAAGCTACGGAAAGCCCTTTTTGTCCGGCTGCGAGATTCCGTCTGTAGAAAGCATTAGATTCTTCGGCGGTAGAAAATCCTGCGTATTGACGAATGGTCCAAGGTTTCTGAACATACATTGTAGAATATGGACCACGAAGAAAAGGTGCAATACCAGCGGAACCGTTCAAAATGCTTTTGTTTTTGACGTCTTCTGCATTATATTTTGATTTTAGTTCCAAACCGTCTTTTTCAAAGGTATAATTTTCTGAATCAGAACCAAATTTAATATTTTGAAAATCAGGGTTTTGGGTTTTTATTTTATGGCGCATTTTTCCTTTTTATTGATGAAAGTAAATGTAAGGAATTTTTGAACATTTAATTTGAGGCGAATTTTATCCATTATTTAAATTTGGAAATCTCTTTTAACTTTCATTTAGCTTATTTTGTTTCTGAATTAGTATTAGTTTATAAATAGTGTAAAACAATATAAAAATTATCATAAGAATACTTAGAATACTGTTGAATTCAAAATTTGAAGGGTACTCAACCGTACTAAAAACTTGATGTGTTATATAAAAGGTTGCATTTCCAGCCCAATGCATGGCGGAGGTCATCCAAAGATGCTTAGTTTCTATCATTGCGATACTAAAAACTACTCCTAAAAGAAAAATATAAAAAAAAGTTTCCCAACCACTTGTTAATTTATAAATATGATTAAAAAAATAAACAAAGGAGGTTATTAATATAATGAGGATATTAGAAATTTTCCCCCGAAAAACTTTATAAAAAATGCCTCTTGTAAGAATATCCTCGGAGACCGAAGAAAAAATGATTCCGAAAAGAAAAAGGCTTGTTGGTGTGATTATATTTCCTAATGATGGGATTTTTTCTATTTTTTCAATTCCAAAAAACAGACAAACTAAAAAGGGAATTCCATATAGTATTATACCAACTAACAATCCTATAAAAATTTGTAGGATTGTATTTCTACTTTTTTTAAAACCCCAAGTTGACAATCCTTTCTTATCAATAATTTTTCCCATAATATATGCTGTAAGGAAGAATAATCCCTGAAACAAAAAGAAAAACAATGCATTATTTTTGAACATCACAAAATATTCTGCTAGATGATAGAAAGCAAAAAGTAAAACAAAGGTTATAATAAAATAGTATTTTTTCATGTTATCAATATTTCCACAAAATTCGAAAAAATATTTTATTCAAAAGCGACAATTTGTCATCACAATTTGACTGGTATTTTTTTTGAAATTTCATTTTCAAAATTTAAAACAAAAAATAAAATAAATATGTCAACAGGAAGTATTAATGTGTCGGTGGAGAATATTTTTCCGCTGATTAAAAAGTTTCTTTACAGCGACCACGAAATTTTTCTGCGTGAGCTGATTTCTAACGCAACGGATGCGACGACTAAGCTGAAGCACCTAACCACAATTGGTGAAGCGAAGGTTGAATATGGCAATCCAATTATCGAAGTGAAGATTGATAAAGATGCAAAAACGCTGACTATCAAAGACCAAGGGCTTGGAATGACGGGTGAAGAAGTGGAGAAATATATCAATCAGGTTGCATTTTCCGGAGCTGAGGAATTCCTTGAAAGATATAAGGATTCGGCAAAAGATGCCGGGATAATCGGGCATTTTGGTCTCGGATTTTATTCGGCGTTTATGGTGGCGGAGAAAGTTGAGATTTTCACTAAATCTTATAAAGAAGACTCGAAAGCGGTTCGATGGGTTTGCGATGGAAGTCCGGAATATACGCTGGAAGAAACGGAAAAATCTGACAGAGGGACGGAAATCGTGCTTCATATTGCGGAAGATTCGACGGAGTTTTTGGAAGAGTTCAGAATCCGTGAATTGCTGACAAAATATAATAAGTTTAACCAAATTCCGATTAAATTCGGGACAAAAACGGAGACTTTACCTTTGCCGGAAGGCGCTGCCGAAGATGCGAAACCAGAAACCATTGAAGTTGATAATATCATCAATAATACCAATCCGGCCTGGACAAAAGCACCTTCCGAACTGAAGGATGAGGATTACAATAATTTCTACAGAGAGTTGTATCCGATGCAGTTTGAAGACCCGTTGTTCCATATCCATCTGAATGTAGATTATCCTTTCAATTTGACAGGGGTTTTGTTTTTCCCGAAATTAGGAAATAACCTGAATATTGAGAAAGATAAAATTCAGCTCTATCAAAATCAGGTCTTTGTGACGGATGAGGTGAAAGGAATTGTTCCTGATTTCCTGATGTTGCTGAGAGGTGTGATTGATTCTCCGGATATTCCGCTGAACGTTTCCCGTTCTTATTTGCAGGCTGATGGTGCTGTGAAGAAAATCTCTTCTTACATCACAAAAAAAGTGGCGGACAAGATGGCTTCACTCATCCATGACAACCGTGAAGATTATGAGAAGAAATGGAATGACATTAAAATCGTAATTGAGTACGGAATGATTTCGGAAGACAAATTCTATGAAAAATCTGACAAATTTGCGCTGTATCCAACGACTGAAGGAACCTATTATCTATGGAACGATCTGATTGAAAAAATCAAACCGACTCAGACGGATAAAGACGGAAAAACGGTGATTCTTTACGCTAATAATGCTGATGAACAGCACAGCTACATCGAGTCGGCGAAAGAAAAAGGTTACGAAGTTTTATTGTTGGATTCTCCGATTGTTCCGCATTTAATCCAAAAATTGGAAGCTTCCAAAGAGAATGTGTCTTTTGCAAGAGTGGATGCGGATCATATCAATAATTTAATCAAAAAAGATGAGCCGAAAATCTCTAAACTAAATGATTCGGAC
>JAEXJU010000240.1 GCA_023448955.1 Bacteroidota bacterium | reverse complement strand
CACCATGTGCGAACCGGAAATCGCTAAAAGGTGCACTAAACCAGTCTGATTAAAATCTCTGACCGTTTCTGGATCCATTTCTGTACGATCCGAGAGAATAATACCTTTTAAGAACTCCTGAATTTTTGGAGATAAAGATGAATGGTTGATTTTATTGAGAATTTCCAATCGTTTTTGTTTGATTTTATCTTCAAAAGAAACGGATTGTTTTTCGGTTTCAAGAATATCATTCGGAAGGTATGCCTGAAAATAAACCTCTTGTCTCGCCAGATATTCTTTGTAACCGAACTGGAAATCATTCTTGATTTCTTCCGGCTGATGAATGTAAACTTCAGCTTTGTAATAATGTTCAAAATCCAGAGTTTCTCTATCTTTCGGAATGCTTATAACGGTTTTAAGAGGAAAATTATCCTTTTGTTTTAAGTCTGAAATATCAAGAATATCAACATAATATTTCCTGTTCTTCTCATTGGAATTGAGTTTTTTATCTAATTGAAAAATAACAGTTTCTTTTTCTTTGAGAATTGGAAGTTTAAGCGGTTGAGAATTCTGAAAATGAACAAAAACACCGATTGAAAAAAAGAAAAATCCGAGCAAATAATATTTAATATTTTGAAAAAAAGCATTTCTCAAAAAGATTAAACCCAATAAAAGTCCTGAGAAAATTAGAATAAGGAAAACTGCAAATTTAGTTTGAGCAAAAAATTCCTGGAACAGAATTCCAAGAATGAAACATAGCAGCAATATCAATAACGGCTGTTTTTTCATTGAAGTTCATTTGTGTTTTTGTGTTGTTTTGTCTCGCAGATTTTGCTGATTAAGCAGATTTCAAAGGATAATATCTGCGCAATTAGAAAAATCTGCGAGAGCCCTATTTCAAATTATTGACAATTCGTTTTATAGAATCCATAATATTCTCCGAATTAAAATTTACCAAAATACCCAATCTCTTATCTGATAGTTTGAGATAGGTCGAAAGTTGCTTGAAATGAACATTCTCTAATTCCTTCACCGATTTAATTTCAACAATCACTTTATTTTCAACCAAAATATCAATTCTAAATTCACAATCAAAAGTTACTTGATTATAAATTACTGGTATAGAAACTTCTGACTTAACATCCAATCCTAAGTCTTCTAGCTCATAAATTAAAATTTTGTGGTAAACAGATTCTAATAATCCGGGGCCTAAACCATTATATACATTAAAAATGGCTTTTCTTACCTTGTAAGAAATTTCGTTTTCGGTCATTTTTGATTCTCATTTGTGTTGTCTTATTGAATTATAAATTTAAAATTTATTTATTAAAACACCATACGAAAAAACAATAATCTGCCAAAACAGTAAAATCTGCGAGAATTAATTTTTCAGAATATCATCAACAATCTTCAAATGATGATTGGTATGAAGACCCAAGAATTTAAGTGTTGTTTTTTTATCGAGGTCGCCGAGAAAAGGATGCGTGATGTAGGATTTCGAAGGTAAATTTTTCACTGCTTCTAATCTTGCTTTTGCCAGATTCAAAAGCTTTTCAACACTTTCTTTCGTAGGAGTTTCTAATGGAATAAATTGTTTTGGAGACCTGATTTTTCCTCTCGGAATCATCCCGAAATTAAGAAAAATAAATTTTTTGAGGCTGGATTTCGGCTTATAATTATTCGGATTGGTCATTGTGAGACCTTTCAAGCTTCCGTTCAGGATTAATAAAGAATGTTCAAGATGCCAGCCGACTGAAGCTTTGGAAATTTTAAGATTTTCTTTATTGATTTGGGATAATAAAGATTCGATTTTTTGTATTTGATATTGAATAGTTTTCATAGCTATAAATTAACAATGATTTCTGCCGCATTCTGACTGGCTCCACTTCCGCCTAATTTTTCACGAAGAATTTGATAATCGTTCAAAACTTGAGAGCGCTTTTCTGTGTTGAGAATTTTATTGAGTTCTTCAACTAGATTTTTAGTATTGAGATCGTTTTGGATGAGTTCCGTCACCACTTCCTTATCCATAATCAGATTAACCAAAGAAATATACTTAATGTTTTTCACAAGTCTTTTCCCGATTTCGTACGAAATTCTGCTTCCTTTGTAGCAAACCACTTCCGGGATATTGAGCAAAGCGGTTTCCAGAGTTGCTGTTCCGGAAGTTACCAAAGCCGCTTTTGAACATCTAAGCAGATCATAGGTTCTGTTAGAAACAAAATGAACATCGGCATCTACAAACTGTTCATAAAAATCTTTGTCCAGACTTGGTGCGCCGGCAATCACAAATTGATAATCCGGAAAGTTAATTCTCACGGACAACATGGTTTCCAACATTTTAGAAACCTCCTGTTTTCTGGAGCCTGGCAAAAGCGCAATAATCTCTTTATCGTTAAGCTGATTCTCTTTTTTAAATTCCTCTATATCAATTGATGGCAAACCATTAATCGCATCTAATAACGGATGTCCGACAAAATGCGCTTCAACCTGATGCTTCTTGTAAAAATCTTTCTCGAAAGGAAGAATCACTAGCATCTCATCCACATATTTTTTGATCGTTTCTACACGACCTTCTTTCCACGCCCAAAGCTGCGGCGAAATATAATAAACAACCTTAATTCCTAATTCTTTGGCAAACTTTGCAATCCTCAGATTAAATCCCGGATAATCTACCAAAATCAAAATATCAGGCTTATTTTCCGAAATGTCTTTTTTGCAGAATTTGATATTGTTGAGAATGGTTTTCAGGTTCTGAATGACTTCCAAAAAGCCCATAAAAGCCAATTCACGGTAATGTTTTACCAAAGTTCCGCCTTGTTTCTGCATCAGGTCACCACCCCAAAATCGGAATTCCGCATTCTGGTCTTTTTGTTTGATGGCTTTCATTAAGTTGGAAGCGTGTAAATCGCCGGAAGCTTCGCCTGCTATGATGTAATATTTCAAGGGTTTTGGGTTTTAGATTTTGAAAGTCTTTTTGATAGATAAATCTAAAAAAGTTTTCCGTTCAAAATAATTAACTTTGAACAAAATTAAAGCTTTTTGAGCTATTAGGATTGGGAAATTTCTATTTGTCGTAAATACTGGATTGTACAGACAAATGCCCTAGCCCCGATTGCAATGAAAATCCTTTTGCTTTTCTTTCACATAAGGAAAAACAAAAGATTGTAATGGAAAGCGGGATATAGC
>JAEXJU010000227.1 GCA_023448955.1 Bacteroidota bacterium | reverse complement strand
TTCAAACACATTGAAGCGATTATCCACTCAATGACGCCTGACGAAAGAAGAAGACCTTCTATCATCAACGTTTCCAGAAAACAGAGAATTGCGAAAGGTGCTGGTAGAAAATTGGAAGATGTGAATGCATTGATGAAGCAATTCGACCAAATGGGTAAAATGATGAAGATGATGCAAGGCCCTCAGGGTAAGCAAATGATGCAGATGATGAGCAAAATGCCAAATATGCCTGGAATGGGAGGCGGATTGTTTGGGAGGTAAATTTGAACAAATTGTATAAATAAAAACCTGAGAAATTATTATCTCAGGTTTTTTTATTTGAGTTGATGAAATTCAACAAAAAAACCCGCATTTCTGCGGGTTTAATTATATCTCAAATGTGAAATCTATTATTGATCCCACCAGATTTTTGATGTGTTTAGATCTGTAGCTGGCAAAAGTTTTTGAACAGCCGCACCGTAACTTACACTATTAAAAATCTGCTCATTGACAGGATATTGCATTCTTCTTGGAATGAAACCTCCGTTTAGTGAACTTGGAGCAGGCTTAAGAGCTGGATAACCCGTTCTTCTCCACTCTGACCAAGCTTCAAACCCATTTAGAAACAATGAAACCCATTTTTCTTCTCCAATCACTCTTTTAATTCCAAATGTGGCAACATCAGCTTTTCTAGCAGCAGCGTAAGCAGCAGCACTTGAAGAAATAGCCGTACCATATTTAGCATCAATTGATTGATAATTTAGCACAATACCTTTTTCTAATAATGCAGAAGCATCTTCTGTACTCCATCCTAAAGCAGCACCTTCAGCTCTGTTAAGAAATGTGTAAGATGCAGTCATAAGATTTCTTGCAGAAGTTAAACCTCTAAATCTTGAAGCAAGAGTATTTGTTCCATTGGAATATCCAGCTGCTAACAGATCACCTAAACTATAACCATAAGGAACACCTGTACCGTTTGGTTGAGTAGCAAAAGCATTTTTTCTAGCATCAAGAGTATGATTAGAAGTAACATTAAATTGGCTAGCTGATCCATTTAAAGATTCCAACAATTGTGCAGATATTCTGTAATCAGCAGCTCTAAAAGCATTTAGTGGATTAGTTACAGCAGCATCACTATTATAAGTAAACCAAGCCTCATCAGCAATTGTCTCAATAACACCTCCAGAATTAGTAAGCGCAGCTCTAAATTCTGTTGCAGCATAATCTGATGCACCAGGATATTTTTTAGATAGTTGAAGGGTAGCTTGTAATAAAACAGAATTAGCTAATTTCTTCCATCTAGCAATAGATCCACCGTAAAGAACATCACCTTTAGGTGTAACGCCTCCAGCGTTAAGCATATCTCTACCTTCTTTTAAATCTGTAATTAAGCTTTTGTATATAAACTCCTGAGAATCAAATTTAGGTGTTTTAATACCTTCTTGCATTTTATTTGCCTCTGTATATGGTATATCTCCATAAGCGTCAGTAATTCTTTTATAAACTATAGCTCTAAAAATTTTTGATACTCCGATCATATTTTCTTTACTACCTTGAGCTTCCATTTCAGGTGTTACAGTACCTGAATAGTCTTTAATGATTTGATCCAAATTATTTAGACATCTTGCATAATACCAATCCCATTGACCACCTTCCTGATTATACTGAGATTCTGAAGTGTAAGTAACTTGTGAAAGATGTTGTGCATAAAGAACTGGTTTCATAAGAAAATTGTTACCTCCTCTTAAAGCTAACTGACTTATAGAACCAGCCATTAACGACTTATAATCTGCAGAATAAATCCCATATTCATTTTGATTATAATCTGATGCAAAATTTTCATCACTACACGATTGAAAAGCTAATGAGCCAATCAAGGCTATAAAAGCCAATTTACTATGATTATATTTTAATCTTTTCATTTTAATTTTGGTTTAAAAATTCATTTTAATATTAACACCCATACTTCTTACAGATGGTAAATTCGCATTTTCTCCGAAAGTATTTGCTAGTTCGGAAGGATCAACCCTGTGGATATTATCTTTTGAGACACTAATTAACCAAGGATTTCTAACAAAAACACCAACACTCATACCTTGAATACCTGTATTTGAGAAAAGTACTGGATTAAATTGATAGTTTAATGCTACTTCTCTCAATTTAATGTAGCTAGCATCATGTATATAGTCTTCAATTAATTGATTTCCATAGAACTGATGGAAGTAAGTTGTAGCATCAATGTTTGTTGAAACTGCTGTACCATCAACAGTATTACCTGAAACGTTCACACCATTCTCTCTAATGCCATTTTGTACTGTCTTTTCAGTTAAACCAGTGTAATCAGCCCACATTTCTGAAAGTGAAAAGAATTTTCCACCTTTTTGAAAATCAATTGCTGCACTTAAAGTAAATCTTTTAAATGTAAATGAATTAAAGAATCCACCAGTAAACTCTGGTAAAACACTACCAAACTTTTTACCAATTTCCATAGCATAAGTACCATCCTCTTTTAATACCTTATTTCCATTAGCATCATACAGATAACCATTTCCTATAATCTGACCCCATTCTTCTCCTTCAACTTGTACGATGTTAGTTAAAACATAATCATCTGAAGATCCAAAGTTTATAGCATTTAATCCTTCAGCAACTCTTTTAATCGTAGTCTTGTTTCTAGCAAAATTTAAAGAAGTATTCCAAGTAAAATCGGGAGTCTTTATCACATCACCTGATAAACTTAATTCGACACCTTTTCTATTAACTACCCCTGAGTTGATAAAAATACTTGTATATCCTGATGAAGCTGGAGCTGTAACAGGAATCGGTTCATCATTCTTATTTTCATTGTAAAAAGTACCAGAGAACGTTAATCTGTTATTAAAAAACTTTAAATCAGCACCTGCTTCAAAATTATCATTGATTGAAGGCTTCAAATTAGGATCGATATATCTTAATGGTCTATATGCAACAACATTTCCATTTACTGTAGATGGCTGATATGTGTATTCTGGTTCAGTTGCACTCACCGCTAGATCACTTGCAATCTTAGCATAACCAGCTCTAAGTTTGAAATAAGTTAGAGTTGAATTTTTTTCAAATAGATTGTGTACAAGTAAACTTCCTCCTACTGAATAAGTAAAGAATGAATTATCAGTATTTAAATAAGCAGAGTTTATATCATTTCTAGCAGATAAATCTACATAAAAAATATCATTATATCCTGCAGAAATAGTTGCATATAATGATTTGTAAGTCTTTTTATTATAGACTAATATTGGATTAATTCTTACATTAGAATTAGAAAAATTGTAAACATCTGGATTAATTAAGGTCTGTATCTTACCCCAAACATCCATTGTCATAGACGAATAATTTCTTTTTTGTTCAGTTATATTAGCTCCAACAATTACGTTTAAATCAATATTATTAAATTTATTAGTGTAATTTAATCGTCCATCATAAACTTCTTCAGTTCTCCTATCAGTAATTACACCAAAACCGTTTGTGAAATTCATATATCCAGATTGCATACCAGACGCCTGATTAGAAATATCAAAAGGCATAAAATACTGTCTAGTGCCTGTATTATCAGTTCTTGAATATGCGACTCTTGCAGATAAATTTTTTGTAATTTTATATGTAGGAGCAATTAAGAATGAATAATTTTGTTTTCTGGTTGTATCATCAAATTTATCCATATAAAAATACGGATTTAACCAAAATGCAGGCTTCTGATATATACCCCCTAAACCATAATAATCAGGTCCCCACCAGTTCCAAGAAGCAGAATAACCAGCATCATTTTTAAGATTCTGATATTCTTTTAATTTAGACATATTTAATTCCCTGTTGAACCAGCTATTAAAGCTACCTGTTGTTTGATTACCATAGGTATCATCCATTTCACCTCTAACCTTTCTAAAAGCATAATTGAACATTGTTTCAACAGATAATTTATCTGAAAACTTGATATTTCCATTATAACTTAGAAAGTTTGATTTTTGGTACGTATATGGTGTGATACCATTTTGATCTAAATTTGAGAATGAAACTCTACCAGTAAAAAAGTCATTACCTCCAGAAACTGATATAGTATTTTTCATTGTCAATGCCTTATCATAGAAATCTCTAACATTATTAGGCTGTGGAGAGTAAGAAGCTGTTTTACCATATTCTTTACTACCAGTCCACCAAGCATACCATGGAACATATTCTCTTCCATCTAATTTAGCACCCCAAGATGCATCTTCATAGGCATTATCACCTTGAACATAATTTTTACCATTGAAAATTGCCCAGCTAGCAGGATGAATCGTAGGATCATATTGAAAAACACCCATAGATTCTTCACCAGCTGCACCTCCACCATATTGGTTTTGATACTTCATAGTTCTAGCAATAACATCAACATTAACAGTAGAATTCAATTCAACATTAACTTTATTTCTAGATCCTTTCTTCAAAGTCATTACAACAACCCCATACTGAGCTCTTGTTCCGTACAATGCAGTGGCGTTCGGACCTTTAAGAACATTAATACTTTCCAAATTATCCATGTCAATAGTGTTTGGATCTACAATAACACCATCTAACACGTATAAAGGATCCTCATCATTTAACATACTGATAGCACCTCTCAAACGAAGCTTCCCAGTTTCTCCTAATTTGGCACCAGCTTGGCCATTAATTTGTACACCAGCAACTTTACCAGCGATAGCGCCTTTAACATCAATATTTTGTGTTAAATTGAGTTCACTAGCCTTAACAGTCTGCGCTGAATAAGATAAAGATTTTTCATCTCTTTTGATACCTAAAGCCGTTACTACTACGCCTTCGATATCTTGCGTCTTAGCAGTATCTTGTACCTTTTGTGCAGAAACCACTGCAAAAGATGACGAAAGAACTACAGCCAATACGCTTGTTGTTAATTTTTTCATATCAAATCAAATTTTTCAATAGACAAATGTGCAAAACTTTATTAATATATGCAATAGAAATTGTTAAAAATTTGTTAATTGATTATCATAAAGTTGCTTTAATAGATAACTTTGCAAAGCTTTTTTTATTATGCTATTAATACAAAATTTCTCTGAATCCTTTATTGAAGCAGGTTGTGATGAAGTCGGAAGAGGCTGTCTTGCAGGACCTGTAGTTGCAGCCGCAGTAATTGTAAACAAAAATTTTAAGCAAAATTTAGTTAACGATTCTAAAACGTTAAATTTTCAGACCAGGCAGAATCTGGATAGCTATATCCGTGAACACGCTGTTGATTTTGCTATTGCAGAACTTTCGCCAGAATTTATTGACCAACATAATATACTGAATGCCAGCCTTCATGCTATGCATCTTGCATTGGATCAGCTCAAGACAAGACCGGAACTGATATTGGTAGATGGAAACCGTTTTCATCCTTATAATTTTATACCACATCATTGCATCGTCAAAGGTGACAGCAAATATCTTTCAATTGCCGCAGCGTCTATTTTAGCCAAAAATTACCGCGATAATCTGATGATAAAACTACATGACGAATTTCCTGATTATGGCTGGAATACCAATTTCGGCTATTGTACAAAAACCCATCAGAAAGCTTTAAAAAAATTTGGACCGAATATCCATCACAGAAAATCTTTCCGATTGGAGTACGATGTAGAAATCTGATACATTAAAAAAAATATTTTCCACATAAAAATAAATTTTAATTTATATTTTACCAGAAAAACAATACTTTTACTTTAATTCTATCCGATAGCCTTACATCGAACGAAGGACAAACATAGGATATACAAAAGACGAACAAACCCAAGTTAAAAATTTTCAAAAAAATTTCAAACGCTAAAACTCTACAACTCATACCTTGCAACCTGTAACCAATTTTCCTACATTTGTTTACTATGCAAAACACCTACTCCGTCATCAACGCATCTGCCGGCTCCGGCAAGACCTACACACTTGTACAGCGATTGCTGATGATTTGTCTCAGATTTCCGAATCAGCCGGATGCCATCAGAACGGTGATTGCATTGACCTTTACTAATAAAGCGGCTAATGAAATGAAAGAGAGAATTCTCTTTTATCTTGGCGAGTTTGTGAAAGACAATTATTCCGGAAATCAGGATCTCAAAAATATTCAGGATGCATTATCTGAACAAGGTTACAGGATAACGTTGGACGATTTGAAGCAGCGCTCCCAGAACGTTTTGGATTATATTCTTCATCACTACTCTACTTTAAATATCGGAACGATTGATAAGTTTAATTCCCGCTTGGTCAAGAGCTTTTCCTACGAACTGGGACTGGCTCAGAACTTCAATCTGGAAATCCAACCCGAACCTTACCTTATAGAAGCTGTGGACAAAATGCTGAACGACATTGGCGAAGAAGAAACCGTTTCCGAAGCCTTTATGGATTTTGTCAACTATAATCTGGATAATAATGAACGGGTAAATCTCAATCAGACACTTTACAGCTCGGCCAAAAAATTTGTGAATGATATTCATTACAAGCCATTGCAGGACAATAAAGATTTTGAGTGGAAGGCCTACGAGAACAAGAAAAATGAACTCAGAAAAATAATCAGTGTCAATAAAGATCAATCCATTCAGATCTCAGCAAAAGCTTTGGAATTAATCAAAAGTAAAAATATTGACCTTGAGGATTTTGCTCAAGGAAAGAATGGATTAGGCGGATTCTTCCAGAAAGTTCAGGATTATTACCATAAAAAAAGAGACGGTTTTCCCTTTCCTTCCAACGAAGATTCTGCGTTGACAAATTATCTGAAAGGAGCGGCTGCAAAATCAAAACATAAACAAAGTGACATCGAGGAAATATTGCCACAGCTGATTTCCTGGCGAAAAGACCTCATCGATATTTATATTGATTCTCAGAAAAAAGAAAAAATCCTGGAAGCGATTTTGCCTTTGAAAGTGAACGCCGACATTCAGAAAAAGCTGTTGGAAATAGAAGAAGAAAATGATTTGGTTCTGCTTTCGAAATTCAATATTATCATCAATGAAAATCTACGGAACGAGCCTTCTGCCTTTATCTATGAAAAAGTGGGAACGCAGTTTCAGCACTACTTTTTTGATGAATTCCAGGATACTTCCGCCATGCAATGGCAGAATTTTTTGCCACTCAGAGACAACAGCATTACTTCGGATAATACCAGTTTTACAATTGTTGGCGATCCGAAACAAAGCATTTACAGATTCCGCGGAGGTGAAAGTGAACTGATGCTGAATATCATCAACCAAAAAGAAATCACCCCAAAATTTGCGACAGCGGAACATCTCAGATTTAATTGGAGAAGTGCAAAAAACATTGTTGATTTTAATAATCGCCTGTATCAGTTTATGTCTCAGCAGCTGAATGATGAACATCAGCAGATTTTTGGTGAGAATGCCGTTCAGGAAGCTCAGTCTGATCTGGAAGGCCGCGTGAAAGTTCATCTTTTGGATAATGCTGTCAAATCGGTTTTCTATGAAGAATCTGCCGAGAAAATGCGCTGTGATATTCAGGAATGTCTGGATAATGGTTTTTCTTTTTCGGATATCACCATTCTTTGCCGGGGAAATAATGACATTTTCAATTATTCCCAACTGTTGGGAAATCTGAAGGTTAATTATAACGGAAAGGAAACTTACATCAAAACTATTTCAGAAAAAGGATTAACACTGGATTTGTCATTCACAATCAAGGCTTTGATTGAATATTTGAAATGGGAAATCACACCAAAAAACCGTCAGTTCCTGGTGAAAATGATGTACTTTCTGCAAGTTTCGGGAAGAATCACGATGAAGGATTTCACTTCCGAAGTCAGAACAATTCTTAAGCTGGCTTCAAAATCTGAAATAGAAAATTATATTGATGTTCATTATCATCTGAAGCTGGTTCAGAATGATGTTCCGCAACTGAATCTTTATAATTTTATAGAATATTACATCCAGGAATTTTCAGTGGAAGATAAAGAAACCGATTTTCTTCTGAATTTTCTGGAAATGCTGTTCAATTACACACAAAACGCCGGTGCAACACTAAAGGAATTTCTTAAATATTGGGATGATGAAGCTTCGAAAATCAGCATTCAGGCCAGTGAGAATATTGATGCCGTTCAGATTATGACCATTCACAAGGCAAAAGGGTTGGAATTCCCGGTAGTTTTCATCCCGATGCGCAATGAAAATAGCGATAAAAAATTCTCTGAATGGTATGACCTCAACAGTGAAGACGAATTGAAAACCGTGATTCTGACCCAATTTTCTTCGGAACTGGAAACTTATGATGAAGATCTGGCACAATTCAATTCTGAAAATTCTTATCGTAATAAAATTGACCGCTTCTGCATCCAATACGTGGCAACTACACGTCCCGTAGAACAGCTTTTCCTTTACCTTGAAAAACCAAGCAAATCATCCAATCATTTGGAATTATTTGATTTTGTCGCCGAATTTCAACCAACAGAAAATGGGGAAAAGCAAGATTCTTTTGATATATTTCCTGCCACGGATTTAAAAAAACAGAAGAAAAAGCAGAAGAAAGAGTATCGGTCAGAAAACATTAGCAACCTTTCTCAACAGAGTGAGAAAGCATCTAATATAAAAATTGCAACAGTTTCTAAAAATTATCAGAATCGTGTAGAACACGTTAGAATGGGAATTTTTACGCACGAGATTTTATCTAAAATCAAAACTAAAAAAGATGTTCTCAAAGTTCTCAATTCTTACCTTCTGGAAGGAACGATTACGAATGAAGAAAAAAAATCGATTCTTGAAAGAATTGATAGCGTTCTAAATGATGAGAATTATGCTACTTATTTTCAGGAAAATCTCAAAATCATCAATGAAAGAGAAATGCTTGCTGCGGAAAATGGTGAATTAAAAACCTATCGCCCGGATCGACTTATCGAAACTGAGGATGGGTTTATCATTGTAGATTTCAAAACGGGAGAAGAAAAAGAGAAGGATCAGAAACAAGTGGAGCTCTATAAAAATAAGCTGGAACAGTTTGGAAAAAAGGTGATTAAAACGGACATAATCTATATATAAAAAATTCCCGGGTATTTTCCGGGAATTATTGTTATTTCTTAACAGCTGTTACAACCTGGCCTTCCAGTTTTGTAATATTATCGAAAATCTGTTTAAAAGCAGGATAATATTCTTTCGGATAGACAGGATCTTCAACCGTAGTGGTGGTTTCCACAGTAAGTTTATTGCCTTCCTGAGTTACTTTGTAAACATATTGGATTGCATTATCCTCAGTTCGGAATTTTTTAGATTTTGGCACATTTTCAAATACATAACCTTCTGGAATTGTTATAGTTCCTTTTTTTATTTTATCATAACCCGTAGAAAGTTCTATTGGTGAGCGTCTTTCATCGGTCTGGTCAAACTCGTGGGATTTATTATACAGAAATAATAGCGGATTAAAAACGAGTTTACCACCAATTCCGTCTACAAAAGAATCGGAATCAAAATCAAAACTGGTCTGGAATTCATTATTATCAAGAGACTCGGTTTTGATATTGGTAAATGGGAAAGCGTAACGATCTTTGTATGATTCCTTTTGATAAGCATCTTTATCCTCAGCATACCATTCGCTATTCATTAGTGCAAAAAGCTTAGTATCTCTGTCTGAGAATTTTCCCGAGAATGTTCCGTCTGCACTAAGATTAGCATTTACAGTAAGATAAGTTGTACTTTTTCCCTGCGGGAAGATATTAATCTTTTTTGCCTCTTTTTCGGTCATAATAAATCCGTTGTAATTGTAAGCGACAGGACGAATCAGATTCGGAGTGGTCATCTTAGAAGTTCCATCGTAAATAAATGGTTTTCCGTCTATATCAAGATAAGCTAATGAATAATTAAGCTGATTATAAGAAGGTGAATGATCTGACAACAGTCCGTTTCCAATGGTAGAAAGAACAACCGGCTCTGCTGCAAGACCTGCACTTTTCATAAGCATCACTAGTAATAAGTTGATCTCACCAGTATTTCCAACTTTAGTATTCAGAAGATTTTTGATTCCATTTCCTTGTTCTATGCCTTCGCCATAATTTTTATTCCAGGTATAATTTTTCTGTACAAATTTCAGAATCGCAGCAGCACGTTCTTCAGCGGAAGGTATATTTTTAATATCAGCAGGAAGCACATCTTTTACCAATGATTTTCTTTTCAGTTCTTCTCCAAAATAATCAGAATCATACAGTTGTTTTCTGATGTCGCTCCAAGATACTGCATAGGATTTTAATCCTCCTAAATCTCCGCTTTCGTAAGGCTGAGGCGCTCTTCTGATGTCTGTAGAATTGAGTTCTGCTCGTACAGAAGTCATATAATTATTTATATTGTTGACATATTTTTCTTTACGGTAAGGTGCAATATTATCATACCCGAATCTGTAAGTGTAATATTCTCCGCCGTAAATATTTTTGTCTGCAACATCCCGGTTAGTTGGTGTTAATACCCCTTTGTAATCAATATTGAAACCTAAAAATTTCGGGAAATCAAAAACATATTCGAATCTTCGGATTGGGATAATATCTTCTACAGAAACCCTAGGTGCATTCCAATAAAATGGTGACAAAACCGTGTATTTAAATTCTACAACAGAGCCGTCTTTTACATTCTCAAAAGCAAATTTTGTGACCGTATAATTTTTGGATTCGTTGGATTTTTATTTAGAAGTTTTATT
>JAEXJU010000213.1 GCA_023448955.1 Bacteroidota bacterium | reverse complement strand
TCAATACAAGAAGGTTAATTCTTGTTAAAGTTTTTAAGTTTTTTTTTAAAGAGTATTCAAATGTTGAAGGTGTTCCTCCGTCTATGAGAATTATAAACTCATTACCCTTTTCGTCATATGTCTTTATAAGTATTGAATCACCATTATAAGCAGGTAATATGTTTAATTCAGTTTGTGTTCTCATGATTAAGTATTGAAATATTTAAATATGCTTTTAATACTCAAATATACAAAACATTTATTCGTATTTATTTGATTTTCAGCAATAATATTGGTTTACATCTGTAATATTTTTTATTTTTATATCTAATAGTTATTTCAGAGCTTTCTTTGAAATGTATGCTAAAATCCAAAAAAATCAACTTAGAGATTAAACATCTTACGACTATCAGTAAATACTATTTTCTTTTATCAATTTTCAGATATATTATCGTTAGTTGCCGTAGTATAATTAACTTCTATATACCTCAAAAGTTCATTTTCAAACAACCCTAAAACTAGTCCTCCATTTATATAACCTGCGGGTATTAGTGTCCGGTAATCTCCATCTAAACTAAACTTGTCTACTTGATGAGCATTTTCATAAATGTCCACCAAGTGACTCACTTTACTACTTAGGTCAATATTGAATTTCATATAATCAACAACATTTTCAATTTTTTCAATCTCATATTTATCTGCTCCTGTATATTTGGTCATATCAATTGAACACAATGCAAAGCAGTTCGGATTTTTGTGTGCTCTTAACGTTTGATTTCTTGAAATTCTTATTGGTGTTGTTTCAGTCCATTTTGATTTAACCTCAATATAATAAATTGGTTCTTCATCAATATAAACTACAATGTCTTGTCCATCCTGCTGACTTATTACTTTCGCATTAATATTTTGGGCTAATCTTTTTAGAAGTACTTCTTCCAAATGATTCCCAAGCTTTTTCTTGTATTGCATTTCGACTTCATCTTGTTGTTTTCTTAGTAATGCATCTTCTCCAAGCTTTATTATCTCTTCAAGATTAGGATGTCCAGCAATACCTGCAAGTTTTTTAATTACAGTCTCATTCTGGCTTAAAATGGTGAAGGATGCATCACCGTCTGCCAACTGTACTAATATTGCGGATTTATTTCTTGATGTTGCAGGAAAAAGTTTTTCATAAAGTTCGTTATTTCCTTGGTCAGGCTTGAAATTTCTAATGATATCAATGATATAACTTCTGTAAGGATTATTTTCCATGTGTATCTCATTTCCTGATTCACCGAAAAAACGTATTTCTATTTCAGATGTCAAATCCAAAGCTTTGGTGGATTTCATTTCATCATGAATATTTTCGATAACCGAATGTGCTAATGTAGTTCTGATTAGACTACTTGGCGCTACAATATTGTCATACAAATCTTTTACAAACTCAGGTATTTTGTTATCACTGTAAAGATTTATAATACCTTTTAGTTCGTTAAGTTGATTTGGATAAACATCATATCGGAGGAATATTTTTTTAACATCAGCATATTTGAAAGCTTCTTTTAAAATTGTTGCTAGTCCTTCTATATTTTCTTTTGTCCAGTCAGTATCTTTATCACTAATATCATTCAAAAATACCTTGAATAAGTCGTTTTGCCCCTTTCTAATGTCTATGTTGTCCTCACCTGGTATGGAAGAAAGAACAATAGGATTTAACTCCAGGCCATAATGCTGTTCAATCAACTTTATCACTTTTACAGGACCACTTATTGAATCTTCTTTCGGGATTATACTGGCGTATTGAATTAAATGTGCCAAATAGTTTTCTGGTAGATTTTCCGAACGTGTGTTTTCTTTTATATGCTCATCTAATGATGCATTGATTAACTCCATGTAATTCCTTCGTCCAAAGTTTTCAAACTCTAAACCTTCAATTAAAAAGTCAATATCAATTTGCCTATTGGTTATTTTCGGATTGAGTGTATCCGCTAATGATAATAGTTCATTTGTCAAATCCACAGACCGACTAAGATCGACTCGTCTTTTGAATTGTCCTTTTATATTTGGTACAATCGCTTTGTCGAATAATTCTACTTGTTCTTTTCGTATTAATTCTTTGTATAAAAGAATTAATTCAGATTTATTGAATGATTCAATTACCCCTTCTTCCTGGATTTTATCAACAATATCAGCAAATCCAATTCTTTGAATATCCCAAATATTCCAATTATCCATAAGTTTTGTATAAATTGGAATAAGTTCTAATTTAGGTAAATTCCCATAAAAACCAGCAACAATGCTATAAATGGCTCCTAATGTATTTTCATCTGCTTCCAGAATTACCGAACTGTTTAAAAAAACTGCTTCCTGTACAGATATTCGAGCGGTTTGTGTCTCAACAAATGGAAGGGTTTTAAACTTATTTGTCCACTTTTCTTTGAATTCTACAAAGTATTTGTTTAGCTCCGTATCATCTGAACTGACCGGAAAGTTGATTTCAGCAAGTAAATGTGGATTTTGGATTTTTGAAAGGTTGTTTTCTAAGAAAGAAAAAATCAAATCAGATGCTTCTTGCATTAGTTTCTGATTGGCTAGCTCTTCTGTCTTGTTTTTTTCGTTTTCCGAATTGAGATGTAAGCCATCTCTCGGTTCTGTAGGCTGAAAATTTTTGGAATGAATTACAAAGTTGAATCCGAAATGCTCTGTCCCAATTAATGGATAATAAAGAAAAAGTCGTGGTAGGCTTTCCGGCAATACTTGCGCATTTCCAATATATTTATCAGAAATTGGATTATCGTCAAGCGGAAGTATTATGGTTAATCTATCCGTTTTAAGATAGTTGATTCTCTTAATCTCGTCATTTATTTGTACTTCTCTTGTATAGAAATACTCACGAAATTCTTCAATTTCATTCTTGATATAGGTTGTTGTATTACCTTGATTATCAATAACAGTTACTTTCTTTAACCTGTCATTAAAAATCATCACATAAGGTAAAATTACTTTGAGTGATTCGGTGGAATCAAATGCTCTTTTTTTATTGAGCTCGTTGTTGAAACCGAATTTGAAAGCGGTTTTTGGCAACTCGTCAAAAGTTGGTTGCTTATTAAGCAATTCTGTAACTGTCTTTCTTAAATCGCTTATCTCATCACAAAGCTTTTCCCAATCTTGTGTGCTGCGGTCTATTACAAGGTCGGTGAATTTTATGTGTCCTAATGCTATATGATTTGAATCTTCTCCTTCAGGTTCATCCTGAATAGCACCGCTTACTTTCACTATGTCACCAAAAGAATGAGAAGTCATAAAGCCAGTGCCATATTGACCAATAGGATCAGCTTCTTCTCTTTCTAATTTCTTTTCTGTAAGAGTTTTTGAACTTACCTGTGTAAATAAACAATCTAAGGTGTGCATGGTAAAAGGCACTCCATTGTGTGAGAAGGTTAGCTCATTATCTGATAGCTTTAATTCAATCTCACAGGATGGACTTAAATCCACTGCATTCTGAAATAATTCCCAAATAGCTCTTTTAGCATGTCCAGGGCCAATTTTCTTTATGCCCTGAATAATCTTGTCTGCATGTTGCTTTAGGTCGTTACGCTGGGTTTTATATTTGTATAAATCGGCTCTTGATACTCGTGTTTCCATAAAAATTAACTCAGTTTATATTTTTGCTTTTATTATGACCGCTAAGATTTAGCAGATTTTCGAACTTATTACGATTAATCATTTTACATATAGATAATTTTGCAACTATTTAGGATATAATAAGATAGTATATTAAAAAAAATAAAAATTATTCTCTTAAGGCAATTAGGGCTTTTCCACAAACCACAAAAATAAAAAACACCAAAAAATCTAGAATCAGTATTTTCACTGAATTTCGATGGCCGCTTTAGAAATCTAATCACATTCTCAAAACAAAAATCCAACGCTGGGCTTCGCAAAAAAATTAGATTTTTGAGTATGGTGTAACACTGTAAGCATTCAATTAAAGTATTTATTATCTTCTTCTCGGCGCACTTCTGGTATGTGGACTTACATAAGTTCCATCTTTTCTAGTGTAACCTTTTACATGCACTGTTCCGCTGCTACTTGTGTTGGGAGTGTAGTCATAGGAAGATGTAGGTTTCTTATAGGTTTTAGATGGAATGTAAGAGTTATAAGAAGTATAACTTGGATTAAAAGCAAAGCCATAATAATTTCCCCATTTTAGTTTTCTGTAGTTTTTTTTATTAGCTTTTGACGACAAGAAAACTTCCGTATCTCTAGGAATAATGATTAATGACGTTTCGCCTTCACTGTTGGAATAAAGCGGTGTGTCTTCCTGAAGCTGAACCGTGTAATAGTTTGTACATGAAATGACTGAGAGAAATAATACAAGGTAAAGTAATGATTTTTTCACTGTAGATTATTTTATTGATTTACAAATCTAAAACTACTTTATACGAAGTAATTACGGTTTTCCGTATTCTCAGAAACTTATTAGTTACAATTCTCTTAAAGCTTTGGTTAATTTATCTCTTTCCCTACTTCCCGTCGTCGAAAACCTTACCAACGGAATTCTATACTTCTCCAAGATCTCATTTTTCATATAATCTCTTTTGGCTTGTTGGCTTTCTATTTTGTGATATTCATACCCATCAACTTCTATTGCTAATACAGGATTTTTTCCCAACTTATTGTAGATTAGGAAATCAATATGTGTTGCGTGATGTCTGGCGTAACGCTCTTCTTCAGAACTTAATTTGGAAAAATCTAACAAAAGGTTTCTCAATGGATGGTGTAGAATGACGCCATACTTTGAAAATTGATCGTCGGACAAAATTTCCCTGATTAATGCATACATTAGATTCTCACTGTCAAAAACAGATTTCTTTTTTTGATCCGATAAAAGTGCTCTTCTTTTTTCTTCATACCCTTTGTAGAGGTAATCAAAAATAGAATGTACCTCACTGTTTATCACTTTGAAATTATTGTAATCAATATAACGGATCAGATCTGAGATATTCGTATCATTATCACTTTCATTACCATTCACCAATAGAATCAGCTGGTCTTTGGCTCTGGAAATGGCTACATTTAATCGGTTGGGGTTGTCGGTGAATTCAGAGATTTCATTATCTACTGTGGAGAGAATGATAACATCATTTTCTCTTCCCTGAAATTTATCTACCGTATCGGCTTTGATATGTGTTCCCTGAAATGTTCTCTGTAAAGCTAAGGTCTGATTACGGTATGGGGTCACAATTCCCAGATTTACCTTTTCGAGATTTTGCTGTGGAATGATTTCCTGAATAATTACATCAATCTGCCGCTGATTCTCTCTTAGACGCGCATGGTTACCTTCAGTTGTTTTGTAGACTAATAAAGGTTCTCTTTCTGTCTGTCCTTCCGAAAGGATGATCAACTGATCGTTATAAAATTTACGGTTACAAAAATCAATGATTTTAGGATGGCAGCGATAATGTTCTTTTAAGAGTGTTTTAGGAACTTTCGGAAATACTTCGGTGACAGAAGAAAGCAGGCTATGATTTGAATAGCGATAAGGTTCCGGAATATCATAGTTCTTAAAGATCTGATCCGTATTTTCTGCCGTTGTAGAATCCACTACATTGGGAAGCTGTTTTAAATCTCCCACAATGACAGTTTGTTTTGCGCAGGATAATGCGAGTACACCAGTTGCAAGATCCACCTGTGAAGATTCGTCAACAATTACATAATCGTAGACTACATTTTCAGCAAGGCTTCTCCTTAATGAGTAGGTTGTACTCATAATGACAGGATAATCTTTAATAAATTCTTCTGATTTAAAACGGAGATCCCATTCGTTATATTCTGAACGTTCATTTCCTTTATATTTTTGGTAGAGTTTGTTTTTAAACAACTGCATCGATCCTTCAGTATATTCTTTCATTTTATTATTGAAGGAAAAATTCTCTAAGATATTTTGAAGTTCTTGCTTTCTGAAATCAAGTTCTGAAATTTTTACGCTATAGTATTTTGACTGAACTATCCTAATCATTTCTTCGTAAGATAAGGTATAAAAAATCTTGTCTCTCACCCCATATAAAAAAGGAAATATCAGTTTTCGCCACCAGTAAAATCTCTTACCTGTTTTCTCATAATCTTCCAAAGTAACCCATAATGAAAGCAATTGATCTGAGCTGACATTCTTTTTAAAATTGATTTCAATAGCTAAAGCTACGTCGTAAGTAAAATGATGGTGCTCCGTTTTAATATTATCTAATTGAAGATTGAGTAAAGCCAATTCATTTTTTAATTCAAGTTTTTCAGCCAGTTCAGTAAAAAGAATGGTATTAGATAGCGTAAGAGCTTGCTCCTGTTCATCAGCTAATCTAAAATCGGATAAATCGGGGATTTCAGTCTGAGAATCGATGAATTCTTTTTTGTTCTGACTACTTCCCAACAATGCCGCTATAAAAGAAACTCCATTGCTTTCCAGTTTTTCAAAAACATTTTTTGTCGCAGAATTATTGCTTGAAACAACAGCCACACTTTGATTATTCATCACTGCATTAGCAATAATATTAAGAATAGTCTGTGTCTTTCCTGTTCCAGGAGGACCTTCAATGACACTTAACGAATTTGAAAATGCATTGTCAACTCCAGTTTTCTGACTCAGATTAAATCCAAAAGGAAAGATTTCAATAGGAGAGGCGTGTTAATTATTTTTGGGGTCTTTTCCATTAAGGAAATTTAACAGAATAGAAGTCTCAGGAATAAATGATATCCTCCCATAGCTATTGGCAAGAATGTTATTGCCTTCCTCTGTCTTCAAACCAACGCTTTCTGCAATCGCCTTTAGATAAGAAAAAATATTTTCGGCTCTCTCACTTTGAATAGCAGATCTTACAATCTTTATTCGATGTTGAGGATAAGAATAGATTTTACCACTACTTTTATATACCACTAAACACTTAGTTCCTTCAAAAGAATAAGAGTCTATCTCGTCAGTTCTGTCTTTATTATCAATGTAGATCGCTTCTTTTCTAAGGGTATGTGACGTAGAATTTTGCATAGGTTATTAGTGTGATTACAAAAATAATAACTTGAACTGAAATTCCTAAAGCAAAAATGTGTTGCAAAATATCAGCCTTAATTGGCTTTATCCTGTAAATTAGGTGTTAGCCTTTTTAATCTTAGTAAATCACAGCGTATTATTATCTTCGTTTTTGTTTAAATCTTGATATTTATTAAGTATAGACTTAATTATTTTATTGAGAAAGTCTGATGGTTTAAATTCTAATTGTTTTAGCAATGCTAAGGCGCGGTCAAGTGCTATAAATGTTACAAAAGATTGAAGAATTGATTTATCAGTAATAAGACTTTTGCTTAAAGACTTATTTTCAAAATTTTCAAAATTAATTATTATCAGTAAAAAAACATATAGACTGTAAATAAGAAATCTAACATTATTTTCAGAGAGTAAATAATCTGTTAATTTATCTAATTCATATGGCTTTAATTTTTTAGAAGTATTGATTCGTGCAGGTGATATCTTATAAATTATTTTTCGGAGTTGATAATTAAATAAAACGGCTATAAAAACTGTTGTAGTAAATTTTATATATAGTTTTGTCTCTTGATTTTCGATAAATGCAATCTTGAAAAAATCCAATAATTCTAAAAGTATTATAGGGATTAAAAGAGGGAGGCTGAAATAATAAAAGAGGTGAATAAGTATAAAGCCAAAAGGAATCAATATTGTCCCAATACTTAAAATTAAATTTCCTGGGATTAGAATAATTTGCAGAACTTTTTTTAGTATTGTAGATTTTAGTACATCAGATAATACCATAAGTATCATACAAATTAAAATATATGCAATAAAAGAAAAGTAAAAATAATAGTCTATTTTAAAGTAAGCCAGAATAAATATAAAGCCAACTCCTATCAATCCGAGTAGACCAAAAATTAAAAGTGCTTTAATCTCCTTAATATAATTTCCCATTAATTTTTATTTTTTTATTTGAATTTTGTCAATAGATTAAAATTCAATTCTATTATGAGAAGTTTGATAGTTACATATTTTGTCTAAATTGTTTTAGTATTTCTTTAAGGCTTGAATTCAAAACAGAATTTTTATCAACATCATTTAATTTTCTATAATATTTTTTTGTAAACTGTGGTTCAATTGATTGTATAAAATGTAGCCAGCCATAAAGCCTATTACGTGTTAATGTTATTTCATCACCTACTTTATTAAAGAAATCTAGACCATTCGGATCTTCTCCTCTTTTAATTAGTCTGTGCTTAGCATGTGCAGTATAACCAAACTTTTTTATGTAATTAATTTCCAAACGAATATTCTTTTTTCTTTGTTTTGAAATTCTTGGAATATTAGAATCGAAAGTAGTTAAACCAGTAACATATTGTTTTTGACCTCTTTTCATGAACTTCGTTTTTTTATTATTCAAAACAAAGCTGTGCTTTTCTATTAATGAGGCTATATTTTCTAAAGGAATCTCCTTTGTATCAGATGAAAAGTATAGGTCGTCAGCATATCTAGTATAAGTAACGTCTTTAGCACATAATTTTTTTAGGTCTTTATCTAATTTATGAGTGACAATATTTGCCAAAGTTGGGCTAGTACAAAATCCCTGCACAAGTTGATTATTTATAGTTGTTATTTTAGCAATCCACAATGAGATATCTTCCCGGTAGCCTAAGCTCATTAAACCATTTTTAACCATTTCTTCGGTGATAGTTTCAAAATAGTCTTTGATATCCACAGATAAAATAATTTTTTTTGCCAAATGTGATTGAGCATTGGATTTAATATTTTTTCCTTTAACGAAGCCATGAACAATTTCCAACGGTTGGAAAATCTGAGTTAAATATGCATTTAAAATTTTTAATGAATTGTTTAATTGCGCAGTCCAAATTCTATGTACAGTTCTATATCCACCGTTCTGTCCCTTCTTTTTTAATTTAAATCTATATACTGAAATATTGCTTTTTAAAGAAGAAAGTAAAATTTCTTCAGGATCGAAAGTGTCCATATTACGAATAAAATAATCTTCCTCAATAGCTTTTTCAAGAAATGCTACATCGCATCTTAAATAGTTTGCAAGATCTTGTTTTGTAGATAATTCGGTATGTTTCATTGGTTATAGTAAAAGAAGTGGGTGTCAGATAAGATAAGATTGAAATATTTTGTTGCCGAATACGAAATCGTATCCAAAGTTTATCTGGCCACCCACTAATAATTTTTTTGCAGATTTTGTAAAGATACCTGAAATTCTTCTTTTTTTTGTCTTGAAAAGAAAAGATTTTTGTGCGAATAATTTACCAAAGCAATCTTGGGTGCTACTAAATTAAAATTTAGTTTCATTCTTGGAAATGGTTTATCATCACTAAATATATGGTAAAAAAGAAAATTTAAGTAATCTACAATTGCCAGATTCTCTTCTTCTTTTCCAACGATAGAGAACTCACAATCAATTTTTTTGTCATAATTTGAGAAAAAATCTGTCAAAACCCTGCTAAGTGAATTTCTTTTTAATTCAATTGTTTCAAAGATGAAGATGTTTTTTTCGTACCTGTGTGCCTCAATTCTGTCTTTTAAAAGTTTTTTGAGAGAATATGCAAAAAAATCAGATTCATCCATAGTTTTCATTTTCTCCTTAAAAAAAACAGTGTTTTTATTTGTAATTACAAAGTATGCTCTGTAATCCAGTAGAGGTAATATTTTATAAACTTCAGCGCGGATATCCATATTATTTTCGGTAGCGTGAAATCCTTGTTTTAAAATTATTTTTTTGATATCGTCATAATAAATTGAGCTTTGAATATCTGTTTTTAATTTAACCAATGCATCTGTTATAGTTTGTGGACTATCGGTTTTTATACAACCATGAATAAATATATTAGAATTATTATTGATATTTCCTGATTCATCAATATAAAAGTAATTAGTTTTTTTTTCGTCCATTGTTTTTATCAGTAGGCTCAGATTTTTTTATTATGTATTAAAGTAAATAAAATTATAGATATTTCTAATGTTTTATAAAATATAACGATGTAAGCATTAAAAATCTACACTTTTATACCAATAATTATATTAACTAAAGTATTGTTTATAATGCAAACAAAGAATTTCGTAAAATTAAAATGAAGACGATACAAGTTTTCCAATAATGCTTATACAATCTTCACTTGTGCTAGTAAAAGCGTTTTTATTCTTTGAGCTTCTTAAATTTATCTAAAAGTTGGTTTAGTTTAGTTTGCCCGTGTCCAATTTCTTCGTATTCCATAAAAACATCATTTTCATCATATTTCATTCCATAATATTCTCGATTATTTAAGTCTTTGAACCGTCTTTCAAGTTCTAATATTTTACAATAAACGTAATTCGTAAACTCTTTGATAAATTCTGATTTGTTTTTAAATTTTATGCTTTCATTACTAGCGAAAATTATTAGAAAACTTTCTTCACCTGTAATTAAATTATTAAATTTAAATAAACTATTAAACTCTATTGGACTGTCTTTTAATTGACTCTTAAATTTTATACCATACATTGAAGACAGTCTTTCGTAAATTTCTTTATGTAACTTTTCGTTCTTAAGAAACATTCCAAATATTTTTTATTTATTGTATTTTAATTGATTAAGTACTTTCAAAATGTTGTCGTTGATAATTTTTTGATTATCTAAAATTGTATTAATATCACTTTTAATTTTTTTTACTTCATTATGGAGTTTTTCAATCTCATTACTAATCTTAGCTGTATTATTTAATGTTGCCTTTACAAATTGTTCCATTCCTAAAATTTTGTTTGTTCTATTTATTTTTAATTATTCCTAATTTTCAGTATAACCATCGAAAAAATATTTCATCATAGAACATCATCTTTTCACTTATATTCTTTGTGTTATTTTTTACTACTAAAATATAAAAGATTTTAATAGTATATTTACGGGAAACCACAAAAAATAAAATCCCAACTTTCGTCAGGATTATATTTATCATTTATGAATACTATTTCAAATATTCTCTAATATCCTTATCTGTTATGGAATCATAAGCCTCACCAAAATCAGCCATTGTAAAACCTAATGCCCCAACAATACTAATTAATGTTATTGCTGTCGGGGATGTATTTCCATTTAATGTATCGTTCACTGTGGCTTTTCTAATTAAGGCATTTGTAGATATTGTATGATAACTGTATATGATTTTGTTATCAACAACATTTTTTTGCAAATTCTTTCCTCTCTCTAAAAGTTTTCTTAGAGAGAGGATGATTTTAATTTTATTGATGTCATCTTCTGTTTTCACTAATGCAATTAACAATTTAATGAATAAAATATCGGTACGCTTTGACGTACCAATATTTTGTTGTATATTTGGCATTATTATTAACAAATAAATTATTATTTGTTAATTTTGCGATACTTCAAAGAATATTAGAAGCTATTGCTTAGAATCTCGCCATTGGAAACTGGTAATTTTTAGGAACGAGAGGATAAGTAAGCGGCTCACGACCTAGGCGTGAGTCTCTATCTCTTATCTGTTCCACGGTATACCAGTACCTCAATGGCTGATAATGTAGAGTACTCACGCCGTTTTATTTCCTATGCAGTCCGCTATCTCTACAATTCTCTAAGCTGCTTTTAAAAAATACAGTATCAGATTAGGACAGGTACAATGGCAGCGCAACCATTGCGGCTTTACAGCTTTCACGGGACACATTTTCATTCATATTTAATCTTGACTTTATAGGCAGGAAGTTTTCTACACTTATAAAACTTCCTCCTATTCGGTCATCAAAGCAAATACCTACAAAACGATTGAAAAATAAAAGGATAGACTTTGAAGCCCGGTTTTGGTCCGGCAGCAGGAAACACTCCAGGATAAAACTTATTGAATCATTCTTCCATTTTAACGACCTGGTTACTGCCAAAGAAATGCTCAACAACATTATGATCTATGCCGGGGAAAAGAAAGCTGCGATCAATGAGGATTCTTCGGCGATTTTCCATTTTCATCAAGCCTTGCGATCCTTCGTGCGGGCGTGCTATGCAATCAGGGTGAAGGAATGGACTTGGGAAATGAATTCTAATCCTGAGAGTTTTTCTCCATTGATGCAGGCTTCTCTTTCGGATGAGGAATACCTTAATCCAACCCTGGTATTCCAAAACGCTTTTGCAGAATACAGCATCAAGGATTTCGACTACTATATCGCAGTCGCGGTCTATTTTTCAATGGGCATTTATGCTCACGCAGCCGAGAGCAAAATTTTTGCACCCTACATCCATCTTATTAAAATGCTGGATGCAGCGCACCTTATCCTGGAAAGAAGAATCCAAAAGAATCAATAACCATTAAAAGTAAAAATCAGAGAATGGAAAACAGCACCTAGAAATTACCCAATAAAATAAGAAAGCCCTTTCCCTCAGTTTGCAGACCACAGGAAAGAGCATAATCAGTGATTAATAATTATTAAAAACCTATTCAAAAGTATGAAAAATATCTTTTGCAGGGGAATCTTATGCCTTGTTATAGTGGTATATGGATATACCTCTGCACAGAATAAGCCCCTGAAAACAGGCAGCATCGTTCCGGAAAGTTTCTATACAAAACGATTCGAGGCTGTTAACATACCACAGAACTCCCTCAGCTTTTCAACAGACAAAAATAAACTCATCCTCATTGACTTCTGGGCGACCTGGTGCAGCAGCTGCCTGGCCAACTTTCCAAAAATGGAAGCCCTGCAACAGCAGTTCGCCGACCGGATCTCTATTATGGCTGTTACCGACCAGAACCGTGCTGTGCTTGAAAAGTTCTTTTCCTCTGTCAATGGAAAGCGGTACGCCGGGATGCCTTCTGTAACAGGTGATCAATTCCTCCACCAGCTTTTCCCACACAAAGGTGTGCCTTATATTGTATGGATCAAAGACGGCAAGGTACTCAACACCACCGATGCCGAGCAGGTGACGGAAAAGACGATCAGCGAAATTTTAGGAAATCAACAATCATCTCTTCAGACGGTCGTCCAGATCGATAAGACCCGTCCACTGATGCTCTCTGAAAGCTGTGATGCAGAAAAGAACACGGAATTATCAGCCTATTCTTTTTTCTCCAAAGGCAGAATCCGTTCTCTGGATTATGGTACCTGGTTTCACAGGGACAAAGGTAAAACCTACGGCAGGCAGTTTACCAATCTTTCCCTGATGGAAATTTACAGTGCTTTGGGTGATGAACTTTTTGAGCTTCGGGGAGAACATTTCAGTTCCAAAAGGATCATCAACAGGATTCGAAAACCTGAAGAGATCGATTTCAAAACCACAGTTCCCGGAGCAGAAACCGATTCCAAATTATATAGTATCGATTTTATAGTCCCTAAGACACAAGCCGATTCCCTGTATGATAGAATGCTCAGGTTCATCAATGATAATACCGCTTACAACGCATCCCTTGAAAGGAGAATGACCAGATGCCTTGTTCTCAAACGCATTTCCGACACCGACAAAATGGAGTGTAAAGGCGGAGTTTTCCGGGATAACTTTTTCGGACAGCCTTCAGAGCTGAACAATGCTCCTTTGGAATATCTGATTTCCGCCCTTAATGCCAATAGCGATTTAACTCCGCTTCCTGTAATCGATGAGACCGGCTACAAAGGAAAAGTGGACCTGCAATTTTCCAAGATAAATGACTTCGCGGTCTTTCAAAAAGAACTGGCCGGATATGGTCTGGAACTGGAAGAATCGGAACGTTCCCTCCTGATGCTTATCATCAAAGACAAACAACCTTAAATATAAAATGTTATGAAGAAAACTTTAATCTTTTCTCTGGTGTGCTTCAGTATTTGTGCGATGGCGCAGCAGCAGGTTCGGGGCATAGTGACCGACACTACAACCTCAAAACCGATTCCTGATATCAGGGTAAGTATTGCTGATGCAAAAACAACAACGGTCACAGATAAAGACGGACAATTCAAGCTGATGGTGGAAAATTGGGCTTCCAATGCTTTGACCATAACCTTTTCCGGAAAAGGTTTCCAGAGCAGGGAATTGAAGCTCGTCCTCCCTTTGCAGAAATCGCTGACCATCGAGCTTTCACCCAAAGTGACCGATATACAGGAGGTGGTCATCGCAACCGGCTATCAGAAGATTCCTAAAGAAAGAAGTACCGGTTCTTTCTCCTCAGCGGATAACAAACTCCTGCAACAGCAGATCACCACCAATATCATAGACCGTCTGCCAGCCATACTGGGTGGTCTGAGTGTCAGCACAGGCTTATCTGAAAGTGGTCAGTTGATGGTTCGTGGGCTTAGCACCTTTCAGGGACCAAAAAATCCTTTGATCATTCTCGACAATTTTCCCTACGAGGGAGACCTTGGCCGCATCAACCCGAATATGGTCGAAAGCATTACTATACTGAAAGATGCAGCTGCATCAAGCATCTGGGGAGCAAGGGCCGCCAACGGTGTTATCGTGATCACCACGAAGGGATCAAAATTCAATCAGCCCCTCTCTGTTGAATTTACAGCCAATACCACCCTCAGTTCCAAACCGGATCTTGGCTATAGCAGGCAGATGTCAAGCTCAGATTTTATTGATGTGGAAATGCAGCTTTTCAAGAATGGCTATTATAACAGCGATATCAGTTCACCCGGTCACCCGGTGCTTACCCCTGTTGTGGATATCCTCAATAAGGAACAGCAGGGATCGCTCCTCCACGATGAGGCAATGAAACAGATAGACAGGCTGCGTACTATCGATGTGCGTGACCAATACCGAAAATATATGTACCAGCCGATGGAAAACAGGCAATATGCCCTGAATCTATCAGGAAGTGCCCAAAGATTATCCTGGACATCTTTTATAGGCTATGATGACAATTCCGGAAATCTGGGTGAGAAGTATCAAAGGCTTAACATAAGATTTCAGAATATATGGAAACCCACAGACAAACTGACGCTGACCACGGGCGTATATTTTACCAACACCCGATTTACAAGCGGGCGAAGTGCCTACAATACCATTACAATGAAAGGGAACTGGAAGATTCCCTATATGGAATTCGCAGATGCCCAGGGGAATCCTTTGGTGGTCAATTCCATCTTTGACCAGAACTATAAGAATAGCCTTCAAGGAAGTGGTCTCCTGGACTGGAATTACTATCCGCTAACGGAGTGGCAGCATAATGTCACACGAAATGACACCAATGAGATCATCATCAACAC
>JAEXJU010000142.1 GCA_023448955.1 Bacteroidota bacterium | reverse complement strand
AGCACCGATTCATCAGGAACAACTCACAGAATTGGAACTGAAATTAGATTTAAAATCATAAATTAGCAGCGAGAAAATTTTTTCTCGCTTTTTTATTTACGGCAACTTCGCTACTAAAAATTCTGGTGAAAGTTTCAAAATCCAATAGATGATTTTCCATTTCCAGTTCGGAACGATTGTGAAAGATTTACCAGCATTTACAATAAACTTAGCCACATAATCAGGTTCCATTATCAGATTCTTGTTAAGTTCTAATCCCTCATTGATTTTTGTTCGGATATAACCGATAACCATAACATTGACGACGACTTTTCTAGAAGAAAGTTCTTGCCGAAGTCCGGCTAAATACTGTGTAAAAGCCGATTTTGTACTGCCATAAACGAAATTACTCTTCCGCCCACGAACACCTGACAACGATGATAACCCGATGATTCTTTCAAGATTTTTGTTCGTTTTATCCATCGCAATAATATTCAGAATAGAAACTGCACCGATGTAATTCGTCTTCATCATTTCGAAAGTTTCTTCGAAGTTTCTTAAGGCTTTCTGATTTTCTACTAAAAATCCTGCGGCATAAACAACGATATTGGGTTTTACTGACAGTTCATTATAGAATTTCTGATGAGAAGCAAAATCCGTTGCATCGAAATACCGAACTTCAATTTTGGTTTTATCTAAATGATGTTCATCAACAAAATTATCCAGAGATTTCAGGTTTCTGGAAGCTGCAACCACAGAATAACCTTGGTTCGTGTACAGTTTAATCGCTTGTTTTGCAACATCCGAATTGGCACCGAGAATCAGAACGGTTTTATTTGAATTCATAATACAAAGATAGATTTTCAGAGAATAGACGGATAGATAATAGACTGACAAATTAATTAAAAATAAGTTTTTAATCAGTAAATTTGTAACGTTAGACGAAGATTAAGAAATCTATTATTTATCCGTCTACTATCTAAATTCTATCTATGTTTAATGTTTTAGGAAACTTTTTGACGCTTTCTTCTTTTGGTGAAAGTCACGGAGAAGCTTATGGCGGAATTATTACTAATTTTCCTGCTGGTCTTGAAATCGATATTGACAAAGTTCAACAGGAACTTGACCGTAGAAAACCGGGACAATCTGCCATCGTGACTCAAAGAAAAGAAGGCGATAAAGTTCGATTTTTGTCAGGTATTTTTGATGGAAAAACGACTGGAACGCCCATCGGATTTATTGTTGAAAATGAAAATCAACGTTCAAAAGATTACGACCATATTGCACAAGCTTACCGACCTAGTCACGCCGATTATACTTACGATCAAAAATTCGGAATCCGGGATTATCGTGGTGGCGGAAAATCATCTGCCCGAGAAACCCTGAACTGGGTAGTTGCCGGAGCGTTAGCTAAACAACTTCTTCCGGAAATTGAAATCAATGCGTACGTTTCTTCGGTTGGAGAAATCTTCTGTGAAAAACCTTATCAGGCTTTGGATTTTTCTAAAACCGAAAGCAATATCGTGCGTTGTCCGGATGAGGAAACTGCGGAAAAGATGATTGAGAAAATCAAAGAAATCAAAAAAGAAGGCAACACGATTGGCGGAACAGTAACCTGTGTTATTAAAAATGTTCCGACCGGTTTGGGCGAACCAATTTTCAATAAACTTCATGCAGAACTGGGAAAAGCAATGCTAAATATCAATGCCTGCAAAGGTTTTGAATACGGAAGTGGTTTTTGTGGCGCAAAAATGACAGGAAAGGAACATAACGACCTTTTCAACCAGGATGGAACCACACAATCCAATCTTTCCGGCGGAATCCAAGGTGGAATCTCGAATGGAATGGACATCTATTTCCGAACGGCTTTCAAACCTGTGGCCACAATTCTTCGTCCTCAGGAAAGTATTAACAAAGATGGTGAAGCGGTTACTGTAGAAGGAAAAGGAAGACACGATCCTTGCGTGGTTCCGAGAGCTGTACCCATCGTGGAAAGTTTAGCTGCATTTGTGTTGGCAGATATGTATTTAATTAATAAAACCAGAAAAATATAATGGACATCAAACAATATTGGGACAATGCTGTTTCATATACAGAATATCTTCGTGATGCCGGAGAAAGACTAGGCAATCCGAAAGATACTCAGGAAGCTGATTACGCAGAATATTACCGTTTAGGAATCCAAAGAATGAACAGAATGACAGAAAAATATCTTCCAAATTCTGAGCAGGTTGAAACTTTGGCAAAGAAAAAATTCAATGGGAAAATATTGATTATTTCAGAATCCTGGTGTGGCGATGCAAGTCAGGTGATTCCAGTAGTGGTAAAGTTTTTTGAACAGTTCGAAGTGAGAATCACTTACCGTGACCAGGAACCAAGTTTGATTGATAGCTATCTGACACATGGTGGAAAATCAATCCCTATTGTGATTTTTCTGGATGAAAATTTTAATGAGATTGCCCATTGGGGACCGAGACCAAAACACGGAACTGAACTCTTACAAAAATATAAAGCAAATCCTGAAGAATTCACGAAAGACCAATTCTATGTGGAACTGCAAACTTATTACGCTAAAAACAGAGGTTTCGATACCATTGAGGAACTTCTGGAATTATTGTAATTTCTATTAATGCCAAAACTGCGTGAGGGATAGTAGCGGAAATCCTTCTTGGTTTTTTGGCAAAAAACCAAGAAGATTGTAGCGGATAGCCCGACCCGAGCGGCTGGTAAAGCGCTGGCGAGGGTCACGCCCAAATTATTAAATTGACAGATATGAATTTTCTGAAAAAAAACTGGATTTATATTGTTCTGATTATTGTTTTATCGGCTTTTGCGATGGTAAAACCACTCCGTGATTTTGTCTCGGAGCAGATCGCAATGAGTCCGACGGTGGAAAAAATCAATAATGAAACGATGCTTTCTGAAGATGTTCTGAATATTGATCTGAAAGGTATCAACACCAGCAGCACGAATCTGAAAAACCTTCGCAGGAAAGTGCTTTTCCTTAATTTTTGGGGAACGTGGTGCCCGCCTTGCAGAACGGAATGGCCGACGATTGAGAAACTGTATCAATTGAAAAAAGATAAGTTGGAGTTTGTCCTGATTGCTATGCAGGATCAGGAAGAGAATGTAAAAAAATTCCTGAAGGAGAATAATTACACAGTGCCTGTTTACATCGCTGAGAGCCCGCTGGATCCGAAAATACTGCCAACGGTTTTTCCCACAACTTACCTGATAGGCAAAGACGGCAGAATCCTGAAAAAGGAGGACAGCTCGATGGACTGGAGCAAAGATTCTGTGTTG
>JAEXJU010000122.1 GCA_023448955.1 Bacteroidota bacterium | reverse complement strand
GTGTGATTCCATTAGCCCATAAAAAAGACTTCCATGTAAATTCATATTTTCTGGTATAATAAATCAGACAAACTGCAGGAAGGGCCAGCATACACATCATATGAACACCTACTGAAAGTCCTATGACAAAGAACAACAGAATAATCCATCGCTCATTATCTTTTTCGAGATATTCATTTTCCCATTTCGTTATCAGCCAGACAATCAAGGCAATAAACATACTTGCCATCGCATAAACCTCGCCTTCTACTGCGGAAAACCAGAAAGTATCTGAAAAAGTGAAGCATAACGCACCAACACCACCTGCAAAAAAAGTAGCTATTTCCTCGCCTACTGTTATGTTATCGAATTCCTTATTTAATAATCGCCTTACGAGATGTGTAATGGTCCAGAAAAGGAATAAAATCGTAAAAGCACTGAACAGCGCAGACATTGCATTGATTACCAAAGAATAATGATGACCGTCTCCGAATGCAAACAATGCGACAACAGCACCAACCAACTGAAACAATGCAGCTCCCGGTGCGTGAGTAACCTCCAGCTTCACTGCGGAAGAAATATATTCCCCACAGTCCCAAAAACTAAAGTTAGGTTCAATGGTTGAAAGATAAGTAATGAGTGCAATAACGAAAACTACCCATCCGAGAACGGTGTTCCATTGTTTAAAAGTCCAATTCTTCATAAGGAAAATGAAATAACGGCGAAATTAACGTTTTTGATTCAGTTATTTGGGTTTTTAACAAAAATTAAATATTGGTACATATTTTGAAAATAGCAGAAAAACAATTGAATTATTAATAAAAAAATTATATAAAATCAGATTCACGGCTCAAAAGTAAAAACATTGCAATTTTTTTTTTATTTTTGCAGACAGTTTTTGAGAGAAAAAATGATTATAAAATGATGAATGTACACGATAATATTCTTGGTTTGATTGGCAACTCACCGTTAGTCAGATTAAACCAGGTTACCAAGGACATTCCTGCAACAGTGTATGCTAAGCTGGAGTCTTATAATCCGGGACATTCTACAAAAGACAGAATTGCACTGCATATAATAGAAAATGCAGAAAAGCAGGGCATCCTGAAATCAGATTCTGTGATTGTAGAAACCACTTCTGGCAACACAGGTTTTTCCATAGCAATGGTATGTATCGTCAAAGGTTACAAATGTATCCTTGCCGTGAGTGACAAAACAAAAGCTGAAAAAATTGCTTATCTGAAAGCTTTAGGTGCAACAGTATACGTTTGCCCGGCCTCTGTTCCGGCAGATGACCCGAGATCATACTATGAAGTCGCAAAAAGAATTGCTAAAGAAACTCCAAATTCTGTATATATTAATCAATATTTTAACGAATTAAATATTGATGCTCATTATCAGACAACAGGTCCTGAAATCTGGAAACAGACAGAAGGAAAAATCACCCATCTTTTTGCCTGCACAGGAACTGGAGGCACGCTTTCCGGCTCTGCAAAATACCTGAAAGAACAAAATCCTGACATCAAAATTATTGGTGTAGATGCAGACGGATCTATTCTGAAAACTTACCACGAAACAGGAAAAATCAATAAAACAGAAATCCATCCTTATCAGATCGAAGGTCTTGGAAAAAACTTAATTCCAGGAGCTCTTCTATTTGACAGAATCGATGAGTTTGTAAGAGTAAATGACGAAATGTCTGCTTACAGAACACGGGAAATTGCCTTAAAAGAAGCTATAATGGGTGGTTACACTACAGGTGCGGTGACTCAGGCTCTGATCCAGTATGCCAATTCTCACGAGTTCAAAGCAGATGATTTGATAGTTTTGATTTTCCCGGATCACGGCTCAAGATATATCACCAAAGTTTACAGCGACAAGTGGATGGAAGAGCAAGGTTTCATCAACAACTGTTTTCATAACTACGACGAAGTTTTCAAAACAGAAATCATTAAATAAAATTATATCAAATATTTATAAGCCTTTTGTAAATACAAAAGGTTTTTTTAATAAAACCAAAAATATAAGTTAGAAAAAATGGACATTTTTGAAAGAATAAAACAAAACCCGGGTCCACTAGGACAATTTGCAGATTATGGAGAAGGCTATTACATTTTCCCAAGACTGGAAGGGCCAATTGGTCCCAGAATGAAGTTTCAGGGGAAAGAAGTGATTTTCTGGAGTGCTAATGATTATTTGGGATTATGCAATCATCCCGAAGTTTTAGAAGCCGATGCCAAAGCTGCTGCAGAATTCGGAATGTTTTATCCGATGGGCGCCAGAGCAATGTCCGGAGAAACTGAACAGCACCTGCAACTGGAAAGAGAATTGGCAGATTTCGTAAAGAAAGACTCGGCTTACCTTCTGAATTTCGGTTATCAGGGAATGGTGTCTTGTATTGATGCCCTGGTTTCAAGAAATGATGTGATCGTATATGATGTAGATTCTCACGCTTGTATCGTGGATGGTGTCAGATTGCACGCCGGAAAACGTTTTACTTATAAGCATAATGATATCGAAAGTTTTGAAAAGAACTTAATCAGAGCCCAAAAAGTTACGGAAGAAACAGGCGGCGGAATTTTAGTCATTACAGAAGGCGTTTTCGGAATGAGAGGACAGCAAGGTAAACTGAAAGAGATCTGCGCGCTAAAAGACAAATATAAATTCAGAATTCTGGTAGATGATGCACATGGATTCGGAACTTTAGGACAAACAGGAGCCGGAGCTGGTGAAGAGCAAGGCTGCCAGGATCAGATTGATGTTTATTTCTCTACGTTTGCTAAGTCTATGGCTGGTTTCGGAGCTTTTTTGGCCGGAGATAAAGAAATTATTCGTTATCTGAAATTCAACCTGAGATCTCAGATCTTTGCAAAATCTTTGACAATGCCAATGGTAATCGGAGGTTTAAAAAGATTAGAATTATTAAGAACAAGACCTGAAATCAAAGCTAAACTTTGGGAGAATGTTGAAAAACTCCAGGGTGGACTGAAAAAAATTGGTTATAATCTTGGCGACACCAACACTTGTGTAACGCCGGTTTTCATCCAGGGAACACCTGTTGAAGCAACTCTTTTGGTAAAAGAATTGAGAGAAGATTACGGCATTTTCACATCTGTTGTGGTTTATCCGGTCATTCCAAAAGGAATGATCCTTTTAAGACTGATTCCAACAGCATCTCACACCGATGCTGAAATCAATGAAACACTTGCAGCTTTCGAATCGATTCATAATAAATTGACAAGCGGCTATTACAAAGAAGCTGAAGCTAAATTACTAAAAGAGCAAAACTTGGAGTTTAAGCCGATTTAGTTTTTGGCTAATTATAAAATAAACCCTTTTGGAATCCAGAATTCTGAAAGGGTTTTTAATTTGATAAAAATGTAATTTTGAAAAGGTGTTTTACCAAATTTAGAAAATGAAGCCACAAGTAATACAAGATCATAACGGAAATCCAACGGGTGTTTTTATTCCAATTAAAGAATGGGAAGAAATAAAAAAACAATATCCCGGAATTGAAGACAATCAATCTTTTGAGCTTTCTCTTGAACAGAAAAAAATACTTGATGAAAGATTAAAAGCTGATAAACAAGATTTCATCCCGGCAAGAAAAGCTCTAAATAACTTACGTGAAAAGTATTGCTTATGAAATTATAATCCTTGACAGAGCTCAGGAAGAGATTGATAAAGCATATGAATATTACGCCGAGATTTCTTTAACCGCACTAAAGTCTTTTGACGAACAATTAGAACAATTATATCAAAGATTAGAACCAATCCTTTTTTTCTACTCTCGATACAAAAATTTAAGAGCATTACCTTTTAAATCCTTTCCATTTATGGCATTTTTCAGAATCGATGAAGAAGAAAAATCAATATACATCTATTCCGTTTTCAATACTTCGCAAAACCCAGAAAAATATCCAAAAGATTAAATAAAATTCTCAATTATTTCAAAATCTTTCAGACCATTGTAATTCTTTTGGTAATTCGAGGTTAGAAAATTCTACATGAATGACTCTTCGTTTTTTCTGATTTGTTGTTCTATTGGAACGGTGTAAAATAAGTGGTTTCATAATCATAATGCCACCTTTGTTCACAGAGCAGATTTCTTCGGTTTCAACATTCCAATCAATTGTTTCAGGACGATAGATTTCTTTGCTGTGAGATTTCGGAACCACTTTCAAAGCGCCATTATTCTCATCCGTATCATCGAGATGAATTCTTATCGTAAATATATTTTTCAAATAATCGATCGGAGGTTGAACTGCAAATTGGTTTTGCTTAGTTGTCCAAGGTCCAAAACCTTTCAAATCTAATTTTTTATTTACAGAAATTGTCAAATCCTGATGATAAGCAACATACCAATTGGATTTTTCAGG
>JAEXJU010000086.1 GCA_023448955.1 Bacteroidota bacterium | reverse complement strand
TGACCCAGAAGAATCTGTGCGGACCGTATAATCCAATAACGTGATATCTAGATCCTGAATATCTTCGTTAAGTTGATTTTGTTCGTAAGCGGTAAGCGGTCTCCCTGATTTCCCTACGATTGTTCCTGTTGCACCACCATAGTGACCACCTATGAACCAAACATCCAACACCCAATTATCTTTTTTACCTAAGAGCCATTGAGCACCGATCATCAACCCAACATTGTTTGAGTTTGTTTTCCCAGAAAAAGCAATTGGGATTTTTTCACCTTTGTGTGCAGGATCTTCTGATGTATAGTTGTAGGTTATATTATCTATATTAAAATGGGAATACCTATAATATGGAGCGATATAGAATCCGTGACCGTAACCTCGACCAAGATATATCCTAGGCTCAAGCGTGAAATTACTCCCACTCATCATAAGGTTGGTAACATCATCATCTTTAATATACTGGTCTACAAGCGGCACCTGCCCAGTGGGAATAAACCCGTAAGAAATCTGAACACCTAACCTCTTTGTTATAGTTCTTTCGTAAGCAAACTGAAAATTCCGGAAGATAACTCCGGTAAGATTCATTTTTACAAGGTTTCTTTTTTCATCCGTTTGAGGATTTTGTTCCTGAGCTCTCATAGAAAAAGAGCAAAACAATATCAAAATAACACATAATCTATTCATAACTTTTAAGCTTTTTATCAAATATAAAAAATATCTGAACAACTCATAATTATAAATGATTATTTTAATTGAATACTCAAAAAATAGTCTTCTAATACATTTCTTTGTGAAGTTGTGAGATTTGCGCCAGGATGATAATTGATATAAGAAGGCAAAGGCATCTGCTTACTTCTAATGGTTTCTACAGATTTTTGTATTGCGTTTTGCTTTATATCCTTATTATATCTCCCCCACTCGGAGAAGTTAAGATATTCTCTTCCTTCATTAATGTGATCTTTAACCGCCCAGGAAATCGGAGCGACATATGCATAATCCGGATAAACTGTCTCATTAGAATGACAGTCATAGCAAGCATTTTTCAATAATGAACGGACGTCTTGCGGTGTTTTATAGATGTCTGCAAAATTATTTTTTTTGTCCACAGGTTTATTTTCCCTGTCGATGGGAATTAATTGTATAGCCAAAAAAGCTATAGCTACCCACAAAATTATCTTTTTCAATTGACTGGCTGTTCTTCTTTGGTTAAATCCCAGTTTTCATTGATTTCCCACATCGGACGAATATTGACCTTGGTCATTATATCCTTGCCTCCCGCTTTTCTATAAAGATAAACATCTTCCGACAAGGTTTCTGACGCAAAATCTGAACTGTCCCAGAAACCGTTTTCATTATTATCTACCAAAATTCTTAATTTATAAGATGCCGGTTTGAGATTGATAAACTTTATTAATGACTCATTGGTATACTTCTGATAGACTGGTTCACTCTTATCATTCAGCAATTGAATCCAAAATTTATGCTCAGGCTTATTGATAAGATTTACTGTAAAACTTCCGAATTCTTCCGGCTTGGCGGCTTCAAAATCAAAACGAACGCTTTCGCTTAGTCTGTTATAAAAAGAGAGTACTGTATTTTTCGGAACCGTAAGCTTATATTTTTTTCCAACGACAAAATCCGATTTTACAATTACCTGTGTAGAATCTGACTCGGAAATCTTTGCTGTGAAATTTTGTGCAATACTATCGGATTCCAGTTTCCAGTTTTCCGGCTGAATTTTATTGATGATATAATTAGAAGAGAATCTAAAATCTGAACCCGGCGCAAGTTTATTAGAAAAAGGGTTCGAAACCGTCATATCTTCCTTAGCAGGCTTCTTGTAAAAGACAGAAACCGTATCCTGTTTTGTTCCGGTGTCATAAGAAAATTTCAGGTTTTCACTAACGGAAGCACCAATGTTTTCTTTTCCTGCATCAAACCAAACCTTCACAGAATCCGATTTTGCTTTATGTGTCACTTTATAATCCGAAGGCTTATCGCCAACAGCTTTCACAATCACTTTATCCGGATTACCCTCGAAAGTCATTAACACACCACCGGTAGAAATTGCCATTTCTTTATACTTGACAACTTTTTTTGATGCAAATGTTTTTAGTTTAAGTCCGGAAATACTGTTCTGCAGATCAATAGTTTCTTTCTGAAAAGCTATACCTTCCTTTCCCGGATCAAAAATTGAATTTCCGTTTTCATCATCAAATCCGACAATTTTATATTTTCCCGGTGTAAGATAATTTAGCTCAAAATACCCATCGGGATCAGCTTTTGTGATATAATAAGGCTTCTGGCGGTAATCCATAGAATCTTTGGCCTGATAAAGTCCTATCACCAGATTCCTTTCTTTACCTTCCGAGTTTTTCTCACTACCCAAGGCATCAGAAATAGTTCCGCTGATGTAGAGATCATCAATTTTGTCTCCCGTAGAAAATGCAAAATTGAAATAAGGCAACGGATTGCTTTCGTTAAGATCCACAACAGAGTTTCCGAAGTTGAAATTATAAGTTGTATTGGCCTGCAACGTATCTTTCCACTGTATCTGGAGGTATTTATTTCCCATAGATGAAGGAATAATCTTGGTATATTTAATTGGTGGAGAAATAATCAGATTCTTATTGATATCCTTCAGCGTGATATATTCATCAAAATCGATTCTTAATTCTTTAAGATCTCTCGGCACATTAATCCTAGTGGTATCGATATTAGACCCAACCATTTTAGGAGGAATTGTATCTTTATCACCACCAACGGGCGAACCAACTCTGGCACAACTTACCAAAACCAACGCCGAAAAAAGCCAAAGAAGAAACTGCTTCATTATTATATATAGATGTTTGAAATGAGATTTTAGAACTTAGACCAAAATCTTAATTGACAAAAATAAGCAAACTAAAGAAATGTTGCTATCTAAAATATTTTAAAACACAAGGAATACCAAGTTTTTTTGAAATGATTGTGAACATTTTTAGGCGCAAAGTTTTTGACTTCTTCTAATTTTTAATTTAAGTTGATTTTACCAGACACAAAAAATGAGTTTTATGATTAAAACTCATTATAAATATGCTTCAGGATTTCTTTATCCGTTTCTGTAATTGCGATTTTCCTTCGTTCCATAGCTTTTTCCGCCACTTCATAGGATTTTTCTAATTTGAATTTCTCATCACCTTTCATTCCGCCCCAGGAAAAATTTTCAACTAAATTAGGAGGAAAGCCGGATTTGAAAATATTAGCTGCAACACCAACCACAGTTCCGGTATTCAACTGTGTATTGATCGCTGTTTTAGAATGATCTCCCATAATCAGACCGCAGAATTGTAATCCGGTATCCAGGAATCTTTTTTTCTTGTAGCTCCAAAGCTTTACAGAGGCGTAATTATTTTTCAGGTTGGATGAATTGGTATCTGCACCAAGGTTGCACCATTCACCAATAACAGAGTTACCGACAAAACCATCGTGACCTTTATTGGAATAGCCAAAAATCACAATATTATTTACCTCACCGCCTACTTTGGAATGAGGACCAACTGTAGTTCCGCCATAAACTTTAGTTCCGAGATTGATTTTTGAATCTTCACAAAGTGCTAACGAACCTCTGATATTAGAACCTTCCATAATCTCAGCATTTTTTCCGATGTAGATTTTGCCCGTTTTACAGTTAAGCGTAGAAAATTCTACAGATGCGCCTTCTTCTATAAAAAGATTCTGGCTGTCACCAATAAAGCCATTCGTAGCAGAAAGTTCCTGTGATTGTCTTCCTTTGGTTAATAATTCGAAATCGAAATCAATCGCTTTATCATTGTAAGAAAAAATATCCGTTGGTTTCTCTATAAAGAAAAGTTTCTCTTGGATATCCGTCATTTTATTGATCTGATTCAGCGAGAAATTCTCCATATTAATGTTGGCTGCAATCACTTCGTTGTCATAAACCAATGCTTCGCCAGGCTGTAGTGCTTTGATTTGCTTAAGAACCTCATCGGACGGGAAGAAATTCGGAACGATGAAAAGACTTTGCTTTGGTTCCGGCTTTTTGAATTTATCCTGAAGATAATTTTCAGTAATGTAAAAAACTTCATCAATTTCCAGTAATTTCTTCCATCTTTCTGAAAAAGTCAGGATTCCCATCCGCATTTCTGCAACAGGTTTTGTAAAAGTAAGCGGAAGAAAATCTTCCCAATATTGTGCGTCTGAAAATACTAATTGCATCTTTGTTGATAGTTGTCTGTTGATAGTTGTCGGAAGCAAATCCAACCTTTTACAAAAATAATAAAAAAACCTCCCGGAAACTCCGAAAGGTTTTGTTATTTTACAATCTGACTAAGATTACTTAGCGAATTTTTTGTATTTGTTCATAAACTTATCTACTCTACCAGCAGTATCTACCAATTTAGTTTTACCTGTATAGAATGGGTGAGAAGTTGAAGAGATTTCCATTTTGATCAATGGATACTCTTGTCCTTCGTACTGGATAGTATCTTTAGTTTCAGCTGTAGATTTGCAAAGGAACATTTCTTCGTTACTCATATCTTTGAAAACTACTAATCTATAATTTTCCGGGTGTATGCCTTGTTTCATTTGGAACTATTTTTATTTTTTTTATTGACAAATGTAATCTTTCGATTTCATTTGAATATACTTTTTTTTTAATTATCAAATGTCACCTTTCGGTTTCATTTTCAGAAGTTTAAAATTTGTTATAATATGAGCATCGGACGTAATGGATCCTAACTCTGGTTTTGAGGATGCAAAAATATGAAAAGTTTTTTATTCTGCAAATATTTACAAATAAATTTAATCGATTGGAAATAATAAAGACTTTCAAATTCATCATAATTATCAGTTTTCAATTTAACATAAAATAAATCATAATATTTATCATCAATACAATAATAAAAACATATAAATATTGCTTTAGTAAAATTCTTTCTATATTTTTATCCCAAACTAAAAAAATACAGAAACTCTATGGCAAAATTATCATCAGATGACTACAACGCTGCAATACTGAACTGGAGCCTTGCTAAATCCAATTATTCCCAGATACAAACCCTAATTGCGCCTCAGGATGTATTTACCATTTATCCAGAGCAGATTCAGTGGCTCATTGATAACAATGATTCTGAATCCTACTTCCGTGTGGATATCGGTGTCTATAATAACCAGCTGATTCTCATTCTGACTCCCAGAACCAGTACAGGAGATGTGAAAATACTGCGGGAATATGAATATGCCGTGTTAGGAACTCTGGAAAATGACCTGCTTCTGAGCCAGACAAAAACCTATACCCTTACCAATAAATACATCCTTACCAGAGATCTCAAAAAAAATAAAAATGATACGGATATCAATTTCCCAATTCTGGATCAGCCTGCAACAGGACAGCAGATAGCCGTGGAAGAAATAGAATCCTGGAGGGAAAACGGAATGGACTGGCTGAGTCTGGAATCCAGCGAATTTAATGGACAAAGAATTTTCAGTAGTTTTTTTGTTCCAAAAGAAGATCTTCTGCAAAACCAGGAAGATGCTACAAGTATAGTCTGTACTTTCGGACTGAAGCCTTCTGCGGTTTACCAGAGATTACTCCCAACCCTGATTTTTATCTCCTGTTTTGATACTGCAAGTCTTGTGGATATTGCGACAAAAGTTCCTTCTAATACTTATGACTGGTCCAAACCTCAGCCGCCTTATAACGCTTCAACACTGAATTGATTATTACTGTGGAAAAGTTTTATGACATCTCAGGAAATATCTCGGTAATCATACTTGCTACAATAGTGGTCACAGGTATTAGAAAATACCGTCTTCTTTCTGAAAACGAAAAATGGTATTTTTATTATACCGCATTTATTGCAGTTATAGAAGCTATATCTTATTCTATAACTTACTGTGAGCTTGCGTTGTCGAAAGCTACTCTTTATCCTGTTTATATTGCCGGAGAATTTTTTGTGGTAACAGGAATTTTTCTGAAAAAGCTAAAGGCGCCAAAATATTGCTTTCCCCTTACTGCATTGATCAGTCTTTTCATCTTGCTTGCAGACAAACTGATACCAGGCTATATCAATGATTTTTCTAAGGCTTTTTCAAATATCGGAATCATCGTGCTGGCCATGTTATCATTACTATCTGAAATAAGGAATGGTGATGGCAAGAATCATTTTCTTAATGTGGAAAAAATGCTTTTCCTCTACTTTTCTGTAAGCATCTTCATATTTGTTTTCCAATATCAGCTTTTCAAGCTTCCTAAAAAGTATTTCGATACGATTTGGGTCATTAACAATGTGATGCTTTGTGTATTTTATAGTGTAATCTTATATACATTTTTAAGATTAAAGAAGTAAAACTAAATATCATTTTCCTGGCTTTGCTGATTATTGTTCTGATAATCATCATTACTTTTATTTTATTAGCATACAGAAGTTTTGTAAAAAGAATAGTTGCAGAAAAGGATGCTCAGCTTCTTGCAGAGATAGACCATCAAAAGGAACTAACCTTGGAAAATATAAAAGGACAGGAAGATGAAAGAAAAAGAATTGCTATATCGGTTCACGATGATATCGGCAACAGGCTGAACATCCTGTCGCTTTGGCTTAATAATCTTGATACCGGAAACAGCGAAGAAACAAGAAAAATCATAACAACGCAGATTACCGAACTTGTAGATTCTACAAGGAACATATCACATTCTTTATATCCTGTCAATCTGGAAAAGTTAGGTCTTATATTATATCTGCAGGAGCTGGTTACGAATCTTTCATCCAGAATCAATGTAGAACTGCACATTGATCCCACCTATGAGAAGAAAGACAATTTTACGGAAGTACAGATTTACAGAGTCATCCAGGAATTTACATCCAACGTTATAAAACATTCTCACGCAGAAGAAATCAGCATCTACATAAGACGTCATAACAAATATCTGACATTGATCCTCTCAGACAACGGACAGAGCTTCGATTATAAATCAGCAAAAAAAGGAATGGGACTTAAAAATATAGAATCCAGAATAATTTCGTTGAAAGGTTTTTATAAATGGAAAAACACTATTGGAAAAGGCAGTCGGCTAATTATAAATATTCCTCCAAACTATGACTGAAACAATAAAAATTGCCCTTGTGGATGATGAACAGCTCATCCTGGAAGGTATTAAAATGCTGCTTTCTATGGAAAATAAATTTTCTGTAGATTTCCTGGCAACCGAAGGCAGCCAGCTTCTGGAATATCTGGAACAAAAAAATAAGGAAGATTTTCCTGATCTGGTTATGATCGATATTCAGATGAAGCCTATGGATGGTTTTGAACTAACCGAACTTCTGAAGAAAAAATATCCGGATCTGCGGATCATCATTCTCTCTTCTCACTATAAAAGCAGTGTATTGGGTTATATGATAAAACTTGGCGTCTCGGCTTTTCTTCCGAAAAACTCCAGTAAAGCTGTTTTTATAGAAGCTATAGAAAATGTTTATAAAAACGGGATGTATTTTACAAAAGAAGACCACGAGATGCTTCTGTCCTATATGAATACACCTGCGAAGAAAAAATCTCTTTTTGATAACGATGAGACCTTATCTCCAAGAGAAAAAGATGTGGTAAAACTTATCTGCCAGGAAAAAACCAATCAGGAAATTGCAGATATTCTGTTTCTGAGTCCCAGAACTGTGGAAAGCCACAGACAGAGAATCCTGGATAAAATAGGCGCCAGAAACACTGTAGGCATAGTAATCTATGCAATTATTAATGAAATTTATTCGCTGCAGATTAAATTGTAAATTAAGTATTTCTACTCTATTTCTACACACCAAATTGTTATTCCTTTGGCATCAGAAACTAAACCTTTTAGATGATGTCCTCAAAGTTAGAAATTGTCAATTCTACAGATTATATTATTACAGGAAAAATATCGTATATGTTCGTTCTTTTTTCCTGTCATTTCTTCTTCGTTAAACCAAATAAAAAATGGGAAACTGCCAAAAGAAAAGGCTGGCCTATAATAGAAGTTTCCGCAAAAGTGAGAACTCCAAGAGGGAGTTTTCCAGCAAAACCATACATCTCACTTGGAACGAACCAAGGGAATTTTGAAGTGGTACAAATCAGGGAAAATGTCTTTAAAGTTATTCGTACTTCCAAAGATTTTCAGAAAGTAAATCCGGTAACATATATTGGTAACTTGATCCTCAATTATTTCTAATAACCAACCAATTCATATTTTTTGATCCCGGCAAATAATTCTTTTGCAGGGATCTTTTTTTAAAATACGTAGAAATACTGAATTTAGAAATTGGTAGTTTATGCTCTATGGGCGATCTTCTGATATATCTAAATTTGCAATGTCAGTAATCACAAAAACTGATATTTACAAATACAATACATTCTAAAAACTACTATCGATGAAAACTTTCAGATGATTCTGAAATCAGATTAAGCAGCCGCCTTTCATATTTTGATGGGCGGTTTTTTTTTAAAATTTAAATTACTATTTTCGCCAAAATATTAATAACCTAAACAATGAAGACTTTTTCTACGTTTTTTCTATTCTTAATTTCTTTTACGATTACTGCGCAGATTGTCAATATTCCTGATGATAATTTTAAAGCTTATCTGGTTGGCAATACTCAGATCAATACTAATGGTGATGCTGAGATACAGGTTTCCGAAGCCAATAGTTTTGCGGGGAATATTGATTGTAGTAATGTTGGCATATCTGTTCTGAATGGAATTGAAAGTTTTGTTAATATTCAATCTTTAAATGTTAAAAACAATTTTTTAGAAAACATTGACATCTCTAAAAATATTAATTTAAAAATTTTAGATTGTAGCAGTAATAATTTGGAACATATAGATCTTTCAAAAAATATTAATTTAGAAAATTTAGATTGTGGAATTAATAAATTGATAGATATTGATGTTTCAAAAAATATTAATTTAAAATATCTAAGGTTAGTAAATAATAATTTATTACTTTTAGATCTTGATCAAAATTCTGAGTTAATATCTTTGGATTGTGCCCTTAATCCTATTTTTCTTCTTTATCTCGATAAAAATTTAAAATTGCAAAAAATATATTGTGCAAATACTGAAATCACTAGTCTAGACTTATCATATAACAAAAATTTAACTTTTGTCCTCTGCAGTGGCAACCCTTATTTAACGAATTTCAATATGCAGAACAATAATAATTCGAAAATAACTGGCTTTCACGCTAATAACAATCAAAATCTTTTCTGCATTCAGGTAGACAATGTTGCCTATTCTAATTCTAACTGGCCAGACAAAGATGTTTCAGCAAATTATAATACAGATTGTATTTTAGGAGTTAATGATGTTAAAAAATCAAAAATTCACATCTATCCAAATCCTGCAAAAGACAAGTTCACGATTAATACAACGGATAAAATAGAAAATATAGAAGTTTATTCACAAAATGGTCAGCTTCTGAAAACGGCAAGCACAAGAGAAATAAATATTTCCAATTTACCAAAAGGTATTTATCTGGTAAAAATCAAAACGGATAAAGAGAATCTATCTCAAAAGCTTATTAAAGAATAAAACAAAAGCCTTTCAGATTTGAAAGGCTTTTGTTTTACTTGTTTTTAAACTGATTAATCGCATTAACAGTAAAATCCGATAGAACCAGATTTCCACTAATTCCAGCCCTTTCCGCTAATAAGTCATCCCAATGCTCTGTTCCTTTCCAGAAAATTTTTTTCAGTTGTGACATTGCTTCCGGATTCGAGTTTGCTAATTTCTCAGCCAAAATTTGAATTTCTGCATCCATTTCTTCCGGAGTTTCATAAACATCCTGATACATATTTTTTTCTCTTGCCCATTCTGCGGAATAAAATTCGGTTGCATTGATTGCCAGTTGCGCAAAAGATGAAGTCCCGATTTTCTTCTCAACAACTGGCCCAATTACGAAAGGTCCTATTCCAACAGCCAATTCACTTAGTTTTACAGAAGCATTTTCTGTCGCAAAAGTATAATCCGCAGCACACGCAATTCCGACGCCGCCGCCAACTGCCTTTCCGTGGATTCTGGCAATAATCAGTTTTGGTGATTTTCGCATCGCATTGATGACATTAGCGAAGCCTGAGAAGAAAGTCTTTCCTGTTTCAAAATCTTTGATGGAGATCAATTCGTCAAAAGATGCGCCTGCACAAAAGGCTTTTTCGCCACCACTTTTCAGAATGATAACTTTTGTGTTGTCATTTTTGCTAAGACTATTAATTTCTTCTACTAAATTTTTAAGTTGAGAACTCGGCATCGAGTTGCTTTGCGGATGGAAAAACTCGATGGTTCCGATTCCGTTTTCTATGGTTGATTTTACGTATGCTTGCATTGATTTATTTATTACCAAAGTAATTTAAAGTTTTTATAATGAGTGAAGTTTGAATCGCGAGAAATGACAGTACATTTTTCAGCAATCGCTTGGGAAATTATGATTCTGTCAAAAGGATCTCTGTGAATAATTTCCAGATTTGCTAATTCAATAATATGATCGAATTCTATTGGCATTATTTGAAAATCATTTTTTAATATTTCAGATCTCAGATCATTTAAGGAAACATCGAGTGTTAATTTACCTAAGCTTAATTTGATTGCTATTTCCCATATGGAAGCAATGCTTACAAAACATATATTTTCAGCATTTTCTATTGCAGACCTTGCATCAAAAGAAAGATTTAGGTTTCCTTCGAAAAACCAAAGAAGTGTATGGGTGTCCAGCAAATACTTCATTACATATAATCTTTAAAGTCTTCTAAAGGTGCATCAAAATCTTCTGATAGAGAAACTTTACCTTTCAGACTCCCAAATGTTTTTTTTAGCTTTTGAGGATTTTTCTCTTTCTTTTTGGTTTTATCTAAAAGAAACTCAATAAAATCCTCCGCTTCTTTTTTAAGAGCGGGCGGCAGATTTTCAATTTTTTTATATAATGAAAGAGATGTCATACTATTTTATTTAAATCAAATTTACAAAAAATTATTCCTGATTCATTTTCTTTACCATTGTCAAAATCGTAGCAATCGCGACAGTCTCTCCAGTCTCATCATAAACATCGACTAGCCAACGAACGATTCCTTTGGCAATATCGTCTTCGTCCCGTTTTTCCTGACTGATTTTTTCTTTGCAGGTAAACCTCACGCCAATCGTCATTCCGGGATAAACAGGTTTCACGAAACGGCATTCGTCCAAACCATAATTCAGCAAAACCGGACCTTTTCTGGCATCAACAAACAATCCTGCAGCTTTGCTCAAAATGAAATAGCCGTGTGCTACTCGACCTTCGAAAATCGTTCCTTCCAAAGAAGTTGCATCCATATGCGCATAAAAATTGTCACCGGAAACGTTGGCAAAATTGGTAATATCAGATTCTGTAACCGTATGTTTTGCTGTGATATAAGTTTCACCAACTTTCAGCTCTTCAAAATGTTTTCTGAATGGATGAATGTCATCTTCCCACTGTTTTCCACCATATTGATATTGCTGCGTAATATGTGTCAAAGTCGTTGGCGAACCTTGAATCGCAGTACGTTGCATATAGTGAAGAACACCACGTTTCCCGCCCATTTCTTCGCCACCGCCAGCTCTTCCCGGACCGCCGTGAACCAGCATTGGCAAGGGCGAACCGTGACCTGTACTTTCTTTGGCACAATCGGAATTTAGAATCAGAATTCGACCGTGCATCGATGCGGCGCCGATGACAAAATCTCTTGCAAAATCATCATCAGCTGTCACAACCGAACAGCAAAGTGAACCTTTTCCCATTCTTGCCAACTCAATGGCTTCTTCTAAATTATGGTAAGGAATCAACGTGCTGACTGGTCCAAATGCTTCGATATTATGACAATCCGTATATTTAAAAGGGTCAGAATTAAGGAATAAAATAGGAGAAATGAATGCACCTTTGTTTTTGTCAGCACCTTTCACTTCAAAGTTTTCCAGATTTCCGAAAACAATTTCCTGAGTTTTTGATAGTTCCTGAACTTTCTCGGAAACTTCCTTCACCTGGTCTTTATTAGCCAAAGCACCCATTCTCACGCCTTCGACATTCGGGTCACCGATGACTACGGTTGAAAGTCTTTGTCCAAGAGCAATCTGAACATCCTCAACCAAGTTGCCTGGAATCAGCAATCGTCTTACAGCCGTACATTTTTGTCCAGCTTTGGTTGTCATTTCGCGTGTTGCTTCCTTGATGAATAAATCGAATTCGGCAGTTCCAGGTTTTGCATCTTCGCCCAAAACCATCGCGTTCAAAGAATCTGCTTCCAAATTGAACGGCACAGATTCTTCAATAATTTTCGGATGCGCTTTAAGCATTTTTCCTGTGGAAGCCGAACCTGTAAACGTTACGACATCTTCCGTTGTAACATTATCCAAAATTCCGTTGGCCGAACCGCAAATTAATTGCAGACTTCCTTTGGGTAAAATTTGGGAAGCAATAATTTCTTTAACGACAACTTCGGTTAGAAAACTTGTAGCCGTTGCCGGTTTTACGATGGCCGGAACGCCAGCCAAAAGATTGACCGCAATTTTCTCCAACATTCCCCAAACCGGAAAATTAAAGGCATTGATATGAATTGCAACACCACGTTTCGGAGTGCAAATATGATGGCCGATGAACGTTCCTTCTTTGGAAAGCTTCACCGCATCGCCATCGATGTAATAAGGTAAATCGGGAAATTGCCTTCTGAGTGATGCGTTAGCAAAAAGATTTCCAATTCCGCCTTCGATGTCTACCCAGGAATCTGCTTTGGTTGCGCCGGTTGCCCAACTCACTTTGTAGAAAATATCTTTCTTTTCCAAAAGATGAAAAGCGAGTTTCTTTAACATTAATCCTCTTTCTTGGAAAGTCAGTTTTCGAAGAGCCGGACCGCCAATTTTTCTGGCGTAATCCATCATCTCTCCAAAATCCAAACCTTTGGAAGTTGCTGTTGCTACCAATTCTCCATTGATAGAATTATATAAAGCCTGCCCTTCTCCTTCACCTTTTATC
>JAEXJU010000047.1 GCA_023448955.1 Bacteroidota bacterium | reverse complement strand
TCGTCTTTGTACACATTTGCAACTCTTCTCATCAGTATTCATCCTCCCAAGAAATGTGTAAGACCTCTTCAATGACACTCACGGGTATTCTTTTAATCTTGCTATTGCGATAAAAAGAATACCCATTAGTGACCAAAAGAGCTTTGCATTCCCTGAAGATCTTGTCAGCGTAATACCGTGAAAATCCCAACTTGATAATATCTTGCCGAGTGGCTGTCTTCATTCTACCGCCTTCTCTTTCCTATGTCAGCGTTTCACGAAAAAACATAAGTAACAAATTATTCTTGAGAAATATTTTTCTACCAGCTGCTCATGTCAAAAAGCACATAGGATTTTCACCTCTCCCCAGTGATGGCGAGCCAATTTGATTACGGAAGTATCATTATTACATTTGCAGATCATGGCTCGAAATCGACAATTCTTCTCTCAATTATTTATCGCTCCGATTACTCATTATGGCGTAATTGGGAAATGCTCCCTGCAAATGGAAAGTACTGATAGATTTTGTATTCAATTTTCAAAGGTCATTTTTCTTTACACTAATAAAGACAATTGAGAATGCAAAAAAGCAACTCTCTTTGAAAGAAAGTTGCTTTTTTAGAAATTTACTAATAAAACACTGTTTGCATTCATCAAAATCCTTAACTATTTAACTTTTCTTTTAATAACACTCATTTTTAAGGTTATTTATAAATTTACTTATTTATAAATAAGTAACCGGTTAGAGCTTCAAAAGTACTTTTTCTAAATATAGTCACCTTAAAGAAAAAAATGCGAAAAAAGACAAATATCCCTATCGATTTAGGTTTGTTTGCCCCAATTTATTGAGCTTTTTTAGCCAAAATATGGGATTTGGTCTCTCACCAATTTTATTTTGTATTTTTGACATCCTAACTATAACAAATATAATCCTTCTTGTCTTCTTCATGAGTTGACACCTATCTTGAAACTCTCTCCGCTAGAAATCGATACTCAAAAATGTGTTTAAATGGTCTAGCGTAATTTTATCATACTAAAAAAACTATAATGTACCGCCAATTAAACAAGGGAACTATAAAACTTTTTCTTATAAATATATTAAATTTTATACTTCTCTTTTTCAACGTACTTATCAACTTCATCCATCATATATTCTAATATTGTAAAAGTATCTTGAGCAATTCTTCGAATATCACTCTCTGAAAAATCTTTTGCTGAATCAATAAAAGACTCACTTCCATGCGCTAGACTATTTCGCTTGTCTTTCACGGTTCTCATAGAGCTTGCATGCGAATTAGTTTTATTGGAATTAACATCCAATCCATGTTCTAACATTGCTTTTTTTATGACACGCCAATCTGCATTCCCAGACAATTTAAATTGCTCAAAATCAAGAGAAATATTCTTTTCAGATATAATATCATCAATCAGCTCTTGTGAGACTGTTTTCAATTTATCTACGCTTGATACATTATCTTTAAAATGGTAATTAAACCAAATTTTTTTTATTTCATCTTTAGCATCCAAATATCGAATATTATGTCTATTTATTTCGTCATACATAAAGATTACTGAGTTTTTAATTGTAGATTCGACAAGATTGTATATCATTATAAATGAATTTGATTTCAAAATAACTAAAAAATCTTCAAAAATGTATCTTTGTCGTTTTTTGATATTTTCAGCTAGAAAAAAAGTATATGGGCTAGTTTGATTATCGTTCATTGCATACAAAGTAGATAAAGAATGGATAAAAAAATTTAGTTCTTCTTTTTTTTCAAAATACAAGGTTCTATCTTGCGCCATAATTACCACTCATTAAAGCATCTCTTATAAATTCTATACGTGCTCTTACTCTAGATTTACTATTACTACCATCACTTGTTACAAGCTTATTAAATTCATCCGAGGAAAGAATGCCTTCAATTAATTCTTTAGACGGAGCTAAATCAGGATCTTCCCGTAAAGCCAAAGCCGTTCCTACTGCAAGAGATTCAAATCTCACTCGTGGAGTATCCTTTCTATTATTTCCCATAACTTTAGAAAATCCATTAGGATAGTACTTTTTCGCAAATCTCATTACTCGTTTGAATTCATTCTCAAATTCTTTTGACGTTTTTTTATCAAAATTATTACCTGTTTCAACAATATATTCATTAATAAACGTAGTTACACTATGCACGAAATTTTGATAGTTATTCAAATATGCAAAAAATCTTGAAACCAATTCTGTATCTTCACGCCTTTTCAATTTATTATCAGATAAGTAAACTACATCAGAAAACTCTTTACTTTGTGCTAACTTGTTAATTAGCTGCATTAAAGCGTTAGTTTTATAGGCTCCTCTTCTAACCTCGGCACCTTTCGCGGAAAACGCTGAAGTGTTCAATCTGTTAAATAAATCAGTCCTTGTCTCTAATTCCGTATCTTTTCTTAACACTATTACACGTAATGATTTGGATTTTAATCTTCTTTGTTCTGATATAGGTAAATCACTAAATTTAAATCCATTTAAAGATTTTAATATTGTCAGTTTCTTTAAAATAATTGTATCAGCTAAAAAATCTGAAAGCGTAGATATTCTCTGCACCCCATCTACAATTTCCAGTCTTCCCTCAGCGGTATCAGCTAAAAAAAGTAGCGGAATTGGATAGCCTAATATCAAAGATTCTATAAACCTTGCTTTATATTCTTCTGGCCATACAAATTCCCTTTGATAGTCAGGAATATAATAATCTTCATTTAGAAATTGTTCTACAATAAAGGAAATTGGAAAATCTCTTGTATCGTAATCAATTCGCTTTTGAAGTTTGTTTATTTCTTTTAAAGCTACTTCTCTTCTTACCTTATCAATTGCCAAAATAATTCCTCCTTTATAAACGCGCAAGACTTTCTTTGATTGACATCCCAATTGCTTTTGCTAAATTTACCGGAACGGCATTCCCGATAAATATACCTAAATCCTTAATGTTTATAGAGTTTTTTTCATCATAAAACTTATATTCTCTTGGGAAGGTTTGAAGTAATGCCCCTTCTCGTAAACTGATTGCTCTATCTTGAACAGGGTGACCAAACCGTCCATTTCCATAACCATAAAATTTAGTTGTGATGGTAGGAGCTGGTTTATCCCATTCCATTCTCCCATACACAGACGTATAGGATTTCCCACTACCTTTTTTGTGGCAATTTAATACTAAGTCTTCATCCCAATCCTTCCATGTTCCTCCCGGTTTTGACTGTTTAATTCTCTTTAGATTGACTTCTGATAATTTTACAGCTCTATGCATAGAATCCAGTTTATAAACATCGCCAGAATCAATCTTGGGAAGATCTTCAATAAATTTTCTAACTGTTGGAATATTATTTCTATCATGAGTAGGAGGAATTAATTTAATTTCACCTAAAGTTGAAGCTAATAATACCAATCTTTTTCTACTTTGAGGAACACCATAGTCAGTTGCATTCACAATATACCAATTTGCTTTATATTCTAATCTATTTAATAACTGAAGAAATTCCTCAAAAACTGGTTCTTTAGACATCTGCGGAACATTTTCCATTGTAACAATTTCTGGCCGAATATCTTTAACTAGCCGTCCATAGTGCGACAACAAATCTAGCTTATTTTCTGAACTCTTTATCCCCTTGTACCTATAACTATAACTAGAAAATGGTTGACAAGGTGCGCAACCTGCAAGCATTTTAATATCAGTGTTTTTGGGATACAAACTCATTACTTCATCAGAATCAATTTTCTTAATATCAGCATGAATAAATTTTGCTCCATTATTATTTTCATAAGGATACTTACATTTTTCTTCAACGTCGATTCCTGCAACAACATCTATTCCTGAATCAAGTAATCCGCGAGTTAGCCCACCGACACCACAAAATAAATCTACAGTAGAAATCTTCAAACAATCTCCCCCTTAATTACTATTTTCTGAGAAAGACTTATTTTTAATAAAATCATCACATCTCAATTTTTTCTATTTTTCAGAGTTATTATATCAAGAATAGTTAAATAACAATAGATATAAGATTCGAAAAATATAGGTACAAATATAGGTGTCAAATGTTATCTAAAAACTAAATTACACCTGAAAATATAAGCGTATACACAATCGTTACATACACATTCGTTATTATATCAATATTTTTCTGTATCACATAAGGTATAGAACTAAATTATTCTTCCATCTATACATAAAACAATTATATGTCAGCTTTGATTATCTCAAAAGAGTTAACTAATGTGAAGTGTAATTTATTTGTAGTTCAAATACTCAACATAGTCATAAAAGACAAGGTACATTCAATCAATTCTTTTTGGAGATAAAGAAAGATAGTTCAAGTTTAAGGTAGTAGCAATCAGCTAGTTATTTTTCCCAATGAACAACTTTAAATTACGAACTGCAGAACTTAAAGAAAAAAATTCATCATCATAAAAGCACATTCATTAGAAAAGAAAATTCTTTAGTATTATATTAAATCCAAGATTAACAGATATTCTATAAAATATCTGAACTGACCTATTAAAAGCAGACTAATTTTTTCATCATGTATTTCTTTTATTACTTGTTCAAAATCTTTTTTATAATCTCAAGTATTTCTATTTGCCTTTAGGTAAAAATAAGGTATAATTCTCAGGGTATATAAAAATATTCGTAAAAGAAATGTGGTGGATACCTATGAAACTTTTAACTATAAAAGATGTTGCAACTCATCTCAAAGTTAGTGAACAACATGTTCGGCGACTATGTAGAGAAGGTAAACTTCAAAGCGAGCGCGTTGGAAGACAATGGGTTACAACAGAAGAAAATTTAAATAAATATATTGAAGAATACAACGTAGTCATTGAACCTGCGGATCATCCCAGACTTACTAATGATATTCCTGACTTTATAGCACTTAGTTTCTTTAGTGGAGCAATGGGATTAGATATTGGAATGGAAAATGAAGGAATTCATCCTTTATTAGCCTCTGAGATTGATCCTGAAACTAGAAAGACTATTCAAGTAAATCATCCAACTATTGGATTGATTGGAAATATGTCAAAATTCACAGCCGATGAAATATTTGAGTATGCACGTCTACCAAAAGATACTCAGGTTGATTTAATCTATGGAGGACCACCATGCCAGGCCTTCTCAACTGCAGGTGCTAGACGAGGTTTTGAAGATGAGCGAGGAAACGTGTTTCTTGATTTCATTCACTTAATTGGTGAAGTTAAGCCTCGGTATGCTTTGATTGAGAATGTTCGTGGATTACAATCTGCAAAGTACCCAATTGAACCTGGTGGCCCTGTGATTAAAGGCGGAGCATTATACTACGTAACAAGAATTTTAGAAAACTATGGTTATACAGTATCATTTGAACTTTATAACTCGGCCAACTTTGGTGCTCCTCAAATACGAGAACGAGTCATTATGATCTGCAAACTTGGCGATCAAACAGTTCCTTACCTTACACCAACACATTCAGAGAAAGGTACTAATAATCTTGAACCTTGGGTTACTCTAAGAGACGCTCTTCAAGGTTTAGAAGGAGAACAACATTATGTGCAGTTTCCTGAAAAAAGATTACAATATTTTAGAATGTTAGAGGAAGGGCAAAACTGGAGAAATCTTCCAGATGACGTTCAACCCTTAGCCATGGGTAAGTCTTTCGGGCTCGGTGGAGGTAGAACAGGTTTTTTTAGAAGATTAAGTTTTGATCGACCATCACCAACATTGGTTACAACACCTACAATGCCAGCAACAGACCTATGTCATCCGGTCGAAAATCGACCTTTAAGTATTGAAGAGTATAGAAGAATCCAGGGTTTTCCTGATGATTGGATTTTTTGCGGAGAAATTACAGATATTTACAGACAAATAGGCAACGCAGTCCCTATTAAATTGGGTGAAGCTGTAGCTAGAACAATTCTTGCGGATAACGCGGGTAATGAGCTTCCTCAATACCCTGATTTTAAATATTCACGATATAAAGCGACTGATTATCATTCATTCATGAATAAAGTCGAAGAAGAAAATGAAGAATACAAGCTGAAAGAGCAACATGAGGTAAATAATAAGGTTGAGCCTGCATATACAAAATCAGATAAAGCTAAGACTAATAGCTCAAGTAAAGTAAATGAGCCGATTTCCAATCAAAAGTGACCAAAAAGATCTTCGCCGCTTAAAAGCGAAGATCTTTTCTTTTGTTTAAAGGTCGATATAGTTTCGCTGGATTTCCCGATGATACTCATCGCCCAATTCGTCAAAGATTGCCAATAATTCATTGTAAGTATTAGGATTTTGACCTACAGTATTCCAAAAATCACTTCCAATCAAGACTGCAGAGTCATCAGTTGTATTAAAAATCTTGTTAATTACATTCCAATTATAGGGAGTTCCTTCACCCGCTGGATTATAAGGCAATGCAAAATAGGTTCTTGCGTTTTCTTTAGCAAAAGTGGTTCTCATCATATCTCGTTTAGCAATTTCAGTTTGATCAAGATTTGGTTTCACAGTTTTTATTGAATAATACTCTTCCGTTCCATTTGTTCGTTGAATATATAGATCAAAGCGAATTGGTATGTCAATAACACGATTAGTTCTCAAATTAAGTCCCTCATTAATTTCTGCAGTCCAATCAGGAAAAAGTGGATTATTTCTGTCATTATTTCTTTGTCTATTAAGCAAGTCGTCAATATAATCAGCTTGCCAAGTATTGATTGTAACAATTTCGGTATGCTGATTTTGAGCCAAAGCTCCAGTTTCGAGGGCTATTTCATAAGCAATTTGCTCATACACCCCCTGTCCAAAAGATGTTACAAAAGATCGCTCGAATTTTGAACCCTTCCAAATCATTTCGGGAACTAAACGCGCGCCAAATGGATTTCTTGTGTATAGTTCCTGCATATCTTCGTTCAATTCTCGAATTCGACGATTTAAAATTCCATTCATCTTATCACGTATTCTTTCCTTGATTCGCTCTCTAGTCTCCTGTTGCATATAGCGCCTCCTAAGTTCACTTGTATGGATACAGCGTACCATCAAACATACTTTCTAACAATGATTAAGCAATTTTTCTCCTGAATAAATGATTATGAAAAAAGGCTTTAGAAGTCGAAATAGTGATCAATCTAAAAGTATTGTTAACATCCAGAAACTCAGTTCGATGTTACAAAAATATTACCTTTACCTATTAAATCAAGCTTCTTACGGCACTTACTTAATCACTTTCTGGTAAATGAGATTGCAAAAATCACAATTATTAATACAATCTCTATAATGACTGATTTTTCTATTAATTGACATAAAAATTTCTTTACATTTTTTATAAAAAACTGCAACTAATCACAAATAACCAGCTTATAAAGAAAAAAATCGTTTCTCCTAAACAAAATCACTAAATATCTTTGTGAGAATTCCTAAAAGCAGATAAAACATTATTACTGTAGCCCCAAAACTACTGAATACTACATATCTTTTATCAAATCACCAAAAATCTCCTCAAACTATTGGCATCATCCTGTTATTTTAAAATAATTTTTTGTAAATAGATAAGGCTCCAGCTAACCAGCTAATACTTATTTTGAAGAATATAAAAAATTGTAGACTTAATTCCACAGCAAACGGCCAAAAGAAAATTTCTTTGAGACAATGCAATCAACATCAATAAATGGTGTCAAAAAAGAATATACTACCAATAAAAATAATACAAACAAAGTCAACACAATATGTTTCCGTTTCATTTACACTCCCACTGCAAAATGCAGCTGTCATCCCTATTTATGTCACAATAAACCTACTCTCTTCCGGAAGTTATATCGTCATTTTTTCCCGCGGCTAAGCAACTCATTATAATTGCTCCCAGCATACATCCTATAAATAAACCTAATAAAAACAAAATCATAACCAAACCTCCCCTAAATTTTTTTAATATCATTCAAAAATAAAGAAAGGTAGGTTCATAGCTTTGTACCTACCTTTCGAGAATGCTAACAGAAACTGACTACACAATTATCTTTAAAAGTAATTATTCTGTAATGTCAATTTTTTTAAGAGCCAAATATAGTCTGATCATACACTCTTGATAGCAATCTTCATCAAAGCTCCCATTTCGGCATGATTCTTTAACCAATAAGGGTTTAAAACTGTTTACAATTTGAGAAAAAGCCTCTTCATCATCCTTTTGAACAAGAATAACGAGTTCTGCCAATGACTTCATTTCACGCACCCTCCATTTTTAGCACTGATTTTCAATAGTCAGTGCTTCAGGAGGAGCACGAATCATATAGTTTTTTAAAATTAGGAAAGTAAATGTTTTCGAATTTTTCCTAGAATGCGTTGACGCTTTTTTGTTGCACCTTGCCTTGTCATTGATAGTTGAGTAGAAATCTCATAGTCTGAATATCCAAAAATATATTTTTGAATTAGTAGGGATTGATCTTTATCAGATAGTTTTTGAAATTCAGTGGCTAAGGAACAATTAGAGAAATCTAGCGGAAAATTTTCAGA
>JAEXJU010000006.1 GCA_023448955.1 Bacteroidota bacterium | reverse complement strand
ATTTGCGGGCTCGCGTAGCGAGCGCGTAATTCTTAAAAGGTCACGCCCTAAAAAAAAAGATTTAGAAAAGTCCTTTAATTTATTTTATTCGAATTTCAGTACCAGCATAAAGGCCCGGCTTTGCATCGTGGAAATGGCTGGTGTCCAATAAGGTGGTGTGCTGGATTTGTCCTGAACCAACTCATTATTGGTGAAAAAAGTTCCCCGGAGTGCTGGTGTCAGTTTGAATCTGCTGAAGTAGAGCTGTATACCGATTTCTGCAGACCAGCCGAAGTTATGAGTAGTTGTCCGGAACGTATTGACACTGTTGTCGCCATCGGAACGTTCGTTGGATTGCAGATTCATCAGGTAGTTGATTCCTGCAGCAGCGTACGGACGGGAATTGTACCAGCGGTCTCCGTGTATCTCCAGCAAAATAGGTACATCAACATAAGTTGATTTTACGATTCTTTTTATATCTACATCGGTTGGTGTAATTGGAGGCACGACAGATCCATCGGGTAATGGATAGCCTGAAGGGTACATTTCGTTAACCTTATCAAAAGTATTGAATGTGAGCTCTCTTTGAACGAAATGCAAGCCTGGCTCAATTCTAAGATCAAGAAATTCATTAAGCCGCATTTTACCGATAAGTCCTGCGCCAAAGCTATAAGTAGGTTTGGATTCAACAAGGTTTTTATTACCATCTGTTCCATATGTAGGATTCAGAACCATTTTATAATCGAAATTATTGACAGCAAGATAGAATCCATAAGTAAATTTATAGGTGTCCATTGCCTCCATATTTTCCGGTCTGTCTTTGGTTCGGAAAAGGTTATTGAACGTCTGTGCCTGGAGATTACTCCCCAAAGCAAGGCTTAGTAATAAAATCTTGATCAATCGCTTCTTCATCCTATTTTGTAGCTTTATAAATGGTGGCTATTCCTAAACTTAGTTTTTTGTATTCTACTTTTCTGAATCCTGTATTCAGAAGTATTGATTTCATTTTTTCTCCGTAAGGAAAAGCATTTACGGAATCCGGAAGATAGGTGTAAGCACGGTTGTCTTTAGAAACCAGACGGCCGATTGCCGGCAATATATTCTTAAAATAGAACATATAGAACGGAGCCAAAAATCCTTCGACTTTCGAAAATTCTAATATGTAAATGCTCTTATTTTCTTTCACAACTCTTCTAAGTTCAGAGAGACCTTTTTCCAGATTTTCGAAGTTCCTCACTCCAAATGCAACGGTTACACCGTCAAATTTATTGTCTGAAAAAGGAAGTTGTTCTGCATCGCCTTTCTGCATTGTGATCTTAGTGTCAAGATTTTGCTTTCTGATTTTCTCAATTCCCACATTCAGCATCTGCTGAGAAAGGTCAAGTCCAACAACATCTGAGTTGATTCCTTTCTGAACTGCCAATGCTAAATCTCCTGTTCCTGTAGCAACATCTAAAACAATTTTCGGATCATCATTTCTAAGCCAGCTGACAAGCTTGTTCCTCCACAGCACATCTATTTTCATAGATAACACATGATTCAGAAGATCATATTTCGGAGCAATGTTATCAAACATATCTTCGACCTGACTTTTTTTGCTGTTTTCGGAGTTGTATGGTGTTACTTTATTGTGATCCATTTTTAATCTGTGATAAGTAATAGTTGATAAATGATTATTTCTGATGTTTAAATCATTTGGTTTTTATAAATAATTTACTGGAACTTATAGTAATTATTGTAGTAATTGATAAAATCCTGTTTTCTGAATATTTTCGATCTGCTTTCTACCTTCGCAACATTTTTGATGAGTTTGTCATAATCTTCATCCAGGTTGAAATAAAAGTTTTCATCATATAATTTGCTGGTTTTTTGCACATCGCCCAGATAATGTTTTTTGTCGATCTCAATGCCCGGTTTTGCGGCCAGAAGTGAATCTTTGTTCAGCCCGTAACCATAATATTGTGTGTTGATGTAGTAATCTTTGTGCGTAATATTCAGCAAACCTCTCACTTTCTCAACAGTAAAAGCAGAATCATACATCAGCTGCTTGTTCTGATTAAAAACTTTGATGCTGTTTTTCCCGCGGTTCAGATCAATTTTAAGATACTGACCGGCAGAAAGAATTTTTTCCTCGCCATTATTGATCCTGAAATAATAAGTTTCCGGCGTCGGATTATCTACCAGATAATAATTTGGTTTTGCCAGGAACAAAAAATAGATTGCAAAAGCAAAAGCCATTGCCAGCACAGAAAAAATCAAACCTTTTACCGGAGCACTCAGATTTTTCATATCAGGATTAAAGATGCGAATTTACGGATTTTTTTTCAGCCTCTATTTTTTAAAATCTGATATTAATCAACAGGATTATTTCTGAAAAACAAAATCTCAGTTTCTCTCAGATTTTCTACATTATCAGCTTTAAAACCAAACTTTGGCGCTTTGGTTCCGGTCAGGAGTTCGAGATGAGGATTTCTAAGAATATAAGCTTCATCCCAAAGGTTTTTGTCTATGAATTGCTGCAGTGTAAAACTTCCGCCTTCAATTATCAAAGACTGAATCTGTAGTTCATACAATTTATCCAGAATCTGACTGACAACGTTTTCTTTTTCTATTTTGATGAATTTCAGATGGCTTTCTTCAGCATTTTTAATCGAATTAAAAATAATGGTTTCCGCCTCGTTATTGTAGATATTGAAATTCTTCTGAACCTCCAGATTAAAATCTATTAAAATTCTGATGGGATTTCGACCTTCAATTTCCCTCACAGTCAGGGTTGGGTTGTCGTGAAGTGCTGTGTTTTTTCCAACCAGAATGGCGTGCTCCTCACTTCTCATCTGATGAACAAACTGTTTTGACAGAGCATTGGTGATTTGGTACGGCTGGAAATCCTTGTCCATAAAACCATCCGCAGATTGTGCCCATTTCAGGATGATGAAAGGTCGTTTTTCTTCGTGATAGGTAAAAAAACGTTTGTTCAGTTGTCTGCATTCACTTTCAAGAATACCTGATGCCACATCAATTTCCGCTTCGGTAATGATTTTTTTGCCTTTACCATTCACCTTGTCGTGGCTGTCCATTGCACCAATAACTACTTTTTTGAATCCGAGCTCTTTGATCTTCATTGCACAAGGCGGCGTTTTCCCGAAGTGAGCACAAGGCTCCAGAGAAACATAAATTGTAGATTCGGGAATAAGATGTCGGTCTTCGTCTTTTATTGAATTAATAGCGTTGATTTCGGCGTGTGGTTCGCCTGCTTTTTTATGAAAACCTTCGCCAATTATTCTGTCATCATAAACAATAACAGAACCCACCAACGGATTCGGATAGGTTTTTCCCAAAGCTTTTTCGGCTAGTTCTATACATCTGCGGATGTAGTTTTCATCGTTCATTCTTCCTAGATCATTATTTTTTTCGTTCTGCGGCAGTCGGTTTGTATGTAACAGGCGGAACAGCTGTTGTTATGACTGCTTCCATTAGTTTGCTTCTCTCTTTAGAAAGTGATCTGGAAGCGTATTTCAGATCGCCGGCAAGACGTTTTGAATAAGAAAAGATCAGGAAAGATTTTTTACCGTTGGCGTCAAAGCTTTTAAATCTGTCAATGTTATATTCGGCGTAAGTTTCGCCTTCTTTTGGAGTTACGGAAATCAGATAATCCACAATCATTTCTTTCCCGTCTGGACTTTCTGTGAAGCCTACAAAAGCATATTTGTCCTGATTTTTTTCTTTCATTTTTTCAACGTAATCTACTTTTTGCTTTGCCGCCATTTCCATATCAATTTCTTTATCGAAATAGGAAATGTTTATCAGTTCTTTATAATTTTTGTAATCATCATCTCTCAGCGTATATTGCTGCTGTGCCCAGGTTGCAGAATTCTGCTTGCTCCAGACCAGAAAATATTCATTTTCATTGAATTTCAACGGTCCGGGAATATTAAGCCTATCGATTACTTCTACAGGCGATGCAGTTGCTGCTTCTTGCGTTTTGTTTTCTTGTGCATACATCGCCGAAGAAAATAACAATCCCGCCGAAATGATAAGTAAATTTCTGATTTTCATATGTTTTAATTTCGTGATTTAATAAGATTATTTCAATTCTTTCGGAATCTCGCAAACAGGAATTGGATTCATCTTGTGTTGGGTTGCTTTGTTGAATCTCAAATAGATAGTCATCACTTCTTTTTGTCTTCCGTCAAAATCCTGAGCCGTTTTTCCGCTCAATTGCTGATCCATAGCCCATTCCAATTCAGGATAAGTCGCCCCAATTTGATCTTCATCGGTTCTATCTACTTCCCAAAGTCCGTCCGTGGGTTTTGCCTGCTGAATGCTTTCTATAATTCCTAATTCCTTTGCCAATTCATAAACCTGAGTTTTGTAAAGATCTGCGATAGGAGAGATATCTACGCCGCCATCGCCATATTTTGTGAAAAATCCAACCCCGAAATCTTCTACCTTGTTGCCTGTTCCTGTCACTAAAAGTCCGTTAAGTTGTCCATAATAATATAGAGTCACCATTCTCAGTCTTGATCTTGTGTTGGCTTCGGCTAGATTTTTATTTGGAGAATCATCCATATAACCATCTGTTGTTTTTTCAAAACTTTCGAAAGTTGGTGTAAGATCTACCCGGAAACCTTCAACATTCTGATAATTTGTTTTTAGAAAATCGATGTGATCTTGTGCTCTGTCCACCTGATCTGCTTTCTGGCGGATTGGCATTTCCAAAACCAGAGTTTTTAAACCTGTTTTCGCAGCTAAAGTCGAAACAACTGCGGAATCGATTCCTCCTGAAACACCCACTACAAATCCTTTTGAGTTAGCTTTGGTAGCATAATCTTTTAGCCAGTTGACGATATGATCTATTACTTTTTGTGTCTGCATGATTTTATTTTCTGTTATTTTTTTCTAATTCGTACCAGTTGCAAATATCACCTTTATCAAGAAAAGTTCCTTTGTTTTCAAAACCTAATTTTGTAAGAATATGATTGGAAGATTGATTGTCAGCATCAGCATAAGCATAGATTGTTTCAGCTTTTAATTGATTAAAGCCAAGGTTTAATGATGCCAAAGCAGATTCTGTAGCGTAACCTTTTCCCCAGAATTCGGGAAGGAAGCGATAGCCTAATTCATAAACATTTTTGAAGCCGTTAACTTCATCCGTCAAAAGTTTTATTCCACTCCAGCCGATAAAACGATTGGTTTCTTTTTCGATGACCGCCAATCTTGCTGTTCCGTTATTTTTATATTGATTAATGATGTTCTCAAGCATTTTTGCGGATTCTTTTTTATGCGCAATTGGTGCAGCACCAACATATTTCATCACGTCTGGATTGCTGTCCAGAAGAAAAATATTATCCACATCATCTTCTGTTAATTTTCTTAACATTAATCTTTCAGTAAATATTGGGAGCTTCATCTATTAAAATTGTATTTTTGCTTTTGGAAAATCTTAATGTAAAAATAATGAAGTTTTTCAGATATATCACGATTTCTGCTTTTTTAGTTTTCGGAATTACATCTTGTAAAAAAGAAAATGAAAACCAATGGAATATCGAAATTAAAAGTCCTGTGAAAAATGTAAAAATTACTGACCTCTCAGGCGAGTTTTACGATCCTGCAGTAAGTCTGGACGATTTTAAAAAGAAATATCCGTGGTTTCAGGGTTCTGTTCCGGATGCAGATTACGGAAATCGAAGACAAGATACTACAGAAGTTCGTATTTATAAAGAAGCGATTTCCAAAATTGATAAAACAAAATTGAATAAGGATTTAATCAATCTTTTTTCTCATATCAAAAACTATTTTCCAAAATTTGTTCCGCCTCAAGTTTATCTTTACTCTTCGGTCATTGATCCGCAAAACGTCATTGATCCTATTTTTCTTCGAGAAGATGAAAATATGCTCTTTGTAGATGTAACAGCTTTTATGGGAGACGGCAACAAGAATTACAGGGGTCTGGAACTCTACTTTCAGAAATCTATGAATCCTGAAAATCTGGTTTCTAAAATCTCTGCTTTTTTTGCGGCGAGACTGGTGCCGGTTTTGCCGGATCAGCAGAAGTTTCTGGACCAGATTGTTTATCAAGGAAAGGTTCAGATTCTTCAGGATGCCTTTTTGCCTAATGTGCCAGATAATCTAAAAATGAACTATACGAAAGAGCAGTATCAATGGGCTGTAGCCAATGAAGCTAATATCTGGAATTATTTTGTGGAGAATGATCTGCTTTTCAGTCCGGATGAAAATCTGGCTGAGCGTTTCATCACACCTGGTCCGTTCTCAAAATTCTATACAGAAGTAGATAGGGAAAGTTCACCACAGATTGCTATCTGGACTGGATGGCAAATCTGCAAACATTATCTGAAAGCTCATCCGGAAGAAAAGCTACAGGTATTTTTGAAGAAAAATGCTACGGAGATTTTCAATGGATCGGATTATAGACCGAAGTAGAGTTTGAGAGTTTGAGAGTTTTAGAATTATAAATCTTATTTTAAGTTTTTCATTTGTGAACTAAAAATCATTCAATAAATGGAAAAATCTTTGTGAACTTTGTGTTTAAGAAATTATCAATATTATAATCAATGAAGAAAACAAAAATAACAATAGATGTAGAACTGGACGATAATCACGTTCCTGAAAAGATGTTCTGGAATGCGCAGGATGGCGGCATCGAAAAAGAAGAAACAAAAGCGGCAATGATTTCCGTCTGGGACAGCAAAGCAATGGAAGCTCTGAGAATTGATCTTTGGACGAAAGATATGCCAGTGGACGAAATGAAACGTTTCTTTCATCAGATTTTAGTTTCTTTGGGCCACACTTACCAGAGAGCAACCAGCGAAGATGATGTATCGGAATGGCTTGCAGAGATGGCTGAAGAGTTTGCTGTGAAGTCGGCTATTAAAATGTAGTTGGCTTTTTGCTGATAGCTGATAGCTGATAGCTATTGGCTTACAATCTATTAAAATAAATAAAAATCTGCGAATTGCAGAAAGCTAATAGCTTTTTGCTATTCACCAAAAGCAAAATAAAATGAAATTCAATACAAAAGTTATTCACGGTGGGCAACACCACGAACCAGCAACCGGAGCGGTAAATGTTCCTGTATTTTTAACATCAACATTTGCACAAAAAAGCCCGGGACAATTGCTTTCCGGATACGAATATTCCAGAGGCGCAAATCCTACAAGACAGGCGTTGGAAGATTCTTTGGCAAGCATCGAAAACGGAGCGAGAGGTTTGGCTTTCGGTTCTGGTCTGGCTGCGATTGATTGTGTTTTGAAATTGCTTAGTCCTGGCGATGAAGTAATAGCTGTGGACGATCTTTATGGCGGTTCTTACAGAATGTTCACAAGGTTATTTGAAAAGTATCAGCTGAAATTTACGTTCATCGGTTTTGATAATGTGGAGGAATTAGAGAATGTTATTACCGATAAAACCAAATTAATCTGGTTGGAGACACCAACTAATCCATTGATGAAACTGGTGGACATCAAAATGGTTGCTGATGTTGTGAAAGATAGAGGAATTTTGGTGGCGGTTGATAACACATTTGCAACGCCTTATATTCAGAAACCTTTGGATTTGGGAGCTGATATTGTGATGCATTCTGCAACTAAATATCTGGGCGGACATTCTGATGTGATTGCCGGCGCTTTGATCGCAAAAGATGCTGAATTAGGAGAGAAATTACATTTCATCCAGTTTGCAAGTGGCGGGATTTTAGGTCCTCACGATTCTTATCTGGTGTTGAGAGGTATCAAAACTTTGGCATTGAGGATGCAAAGACATTCGGACAACGGTTTCGAGATTGCTAAATATCTTGAGAATCACACTTTAGTTGATAAGATTTTCTATCCGGGATTATCCTCTCATCCGCAATACGATTTAGCAACAAGACAAATGACGGAATTTGGCGGAATGGTTTCTTTCACGTTCAAATCCGGAAAAAAAGAAGATGCAGTCAGATTCCTGGAAAATGTAAAAGTTTTCACTTTGGCAGAATCTTTGGGCGGCGTAGAATCGTTGGCAAATCTTCCTGCAATGATGACACACGCTTCAATCCCTGAAGATAAAAGAGCGGTTCTCGGAATTACGGATGATTTGGTAAGACTTAGCGTAGGAATCGAAGATGCAGAAGATTTGATTGCTGATCTGGAACAAGCATTCAACTCAATTAGTTAAATCCTAGAGTTGTTGATTTGTAGAATCGTTTTTTATCTTTACGATTTAGCAAATCAACAAATTAACAAATCAACACATAAAAAAATGACTTTTCGTGATGCGACTTTAGTTGACCTTCCGATGATTGTAGAAATTTATAATTCTACTGTCGCATCACGCTTGGTTACTGCTGATCTGGAACCTGTTTCTGTAGAGAGTAAGCTCAACTGGTTTCATCAGCATAATGCAAGATTTCGTCCGCTTTGGGTAGTAGAAGATTATCAAAAAAATACGATTGGCTGGGTTAGTTTTCAGGATTTCTATGGGAGACCGGCTTATCAGAAGACAGCGGAAATTAGTATTTATCTCCATCCGGATCATCGTGGCAAAGGATTTGGTAAACAGATTCTGGAAAGGTCTATAGAAAGATGCCTGGATTTGGGTATGGAAAATTTACTTGCTTTCATTTTTGCGCACAATCTCCCAAGCCTGGCGCTTTTTGAAAAATTTGGGTTTGAACTTTGGGCCAATCTTAAAAATATTGCAGAACTGGACGATGAGAAAAAAAGCCTCATCATTCTTGGAAAACACATAAAAAATTAAGATTAAATGGAAAACTGGGCAGGTGGTACGTATTGGTTTTTTGCAGCTTTAGCGATTTTATCGATACTGATTCCTGCAATCCGGAATAATTCCTGGGTTTTTCGGGTGTTTGATTATCCCCGTTTTCAGAAATTCATCATTCTACTTTTTCTTATTTCTGCTTGGTTTTTCATTTTTGATAATCCCAATATTTATGAATATCTGATTCTGATTCTTGAAGGAATCTGTGCAATTTATCTTTTTTACATTATTATTCCATATACCGATTTCGGCAAAACTATGATTGACCAGATAAAGCCGAATCCTGGTGAAAAAGTTCTTGATATAATGGTTTGCAACGTGTATCAGCACAACAGGAATTATCAGAAACTAATTGATTTGGTTAAGAAAAATGACCCTTCTGTTTTATTTTTTCTGGAAACGGACGAGGAATGGAAAAAAGCATTGGAACCAGTAACAAAAGATTATCAGCACAAGATTGAAGTCCCTCTTTCCAATACATACGGACTTTTATTTTATAGTCATTTTCCATTGAAAAATTATGAGATCAATTATTTGATTGATGATGATATTCCGTCGATTGTGGCGGATTTGGAATATAATAATCAGATTGTCAGGTTATTTGGTATTCATCCGACGCCACCTGTTCCGCAGGAAAATCCTGAAAGTACGGAACGCGACGCAGAGATTTTATTAGTTGGAGAAAAGGCCGAAGCTTTCGGGAAACCAGCCATTGTTTTCGGAGATCTTAATGATGTTGCCTGGTCCAGAACAACAAAATTGTTCCTGAAATCCAGCGGAATGCTGGATCCTAGACGTGGCCGCGGAATGTTCAATACATTTCACGCTAAATATTGGTTTCTGCGTTGGCCGCTCGATCATTTTTTTGTAAGCCCACATTTTCGTTTGGTTGATATGAAAGTGATGGAATCTGTTGATTCTGACCATTTTCCAATTTGGATTTCGCTAGTCATTAGAAAAGAAGATACAGAAAATCAGTTAGATATTTCTGAAAAGGAAGAAGCCGAAGTGAGTGAAAAAATTGAAGAAGGTATCGAGAAAGGTGATGCCAATTAGAATTTGGCGAAAGAAAATTTCATCCAAATTTCGCAATTTGGGCATATTTTTGATGGTTTGCAAGGTATAGAAAATCAGCGAGAAATAATTTTAATTTTCACTGATTCTTTAATTCTAAATTAGATTTAAATTTTATGAAAAAGCTGATTTTTGCTTTTGTGGTTTTCTTTTGTTTGCAATTGTCTTTTGCTCAGAAATCTGAAAAAACACCAATTTATATTGTTGATAATGTGGTTGTTTCTAATGTTATGCTCCATAGTTTCAATCCGGAAGACATTGAAAGTGTTCAGGTTTACAAATCGCCGTCTTCGCAAATTGAACAATACGATGATCTTGTTAAAAATGGTTTAATTAATATCATCCTGAAAAAATCATTAAACCTCGAAAAAGTGACAATTTCCGAAGCTAAGAAAAGATTGAATCTTACTTCAGAATCCAGATTTTTCCTAAATGATATCGAGGTTCACAATGAATCAATTCTTATCGCAGAAGATCTTCTAAAAAGAGCCAGAATTTTGCAGCCTGACAAGAGATTCAATCATTATAAAGTTCCCGCTATAAGTATAGATACCAATTGATATTTTTTAAATTGCCTTTAAAGTCTTTGCCTGACGTTTTTATTTATCTAATATTAGAATTGTCATTCTGAACACAGCGAAAAAATTTTCTGGAGTTGAATAATCTATTTTTGTGGTTCAAGTAAAGAATAATCTTTAATTTCGCAGGATGAAAATAGCATTTCTGGGCCCCGAAGCTTCTTTTACACAGCTCACAGCAACTCAATTATTTCCTAAAGATGAACTAATTCCAAAGGCTAATATCTTGGATTGTTTTTTGGCGGTTCAAAATAATGAAGTGGACAAAGCAGTTGTTCCTCTTGAAAACTCGATAGAGGGAACGGTTTCTATGACGTTAGATTATCTCTATCAAACATCTGAAATCAAGATTGAAGCAGAAGCTGTAATGCCAATTGCACATCATCTGATGATCCATCCGGATCAGGAAAATGATTTGGCTATTGAGAAAATCTATTCTCATCCGCAGGCGCTTGCGCAAAGTTTTCATTTCCTGAATCAAAAATATCCAGATGTGCCAAAGCAAGATTTTGCTTCTACAGCAGCGGCTGCAAAGCGGGTTTCTGAAAATCCTGACAGAAAAATAGCTGCAGTCGCCAACAAATTTGCAGCGAATCTTTACGGCTTGAAAGTCATCGATGAAAATATCCACGATGTGGAGGAGAATCACACTCGCTTTATTGTCATTTCCAAGACCGAAAATTCTTATCAAAATGCGATGGAGAGTATCGGAAAAAAGACAGCGCTTCTGATTACTTTGCCAGAAGATCACGCCGGAGGCTTACACCAGGTTTTGTCTGTTTTTGCGTGGCGAAATATGAATCTTAGCAAAATCGAATCCCGAACTTTGAAAACGAAATTGGGTAATTATTTTTTCTTTGTAACTGTTGTCGGCGATTGGGATAATGTTCTTTATATCAATTCGATTGATGAGTTGAGAGCGATTGGTGCAGATGTTAAGTTTTTAGGGAATTATAAGGAGTTTTTGTTGGAAGGTTAATTAAAAATCTAACAAATAGAAGATATTGTGAATTAGGAACCTTATTAGAAATAAAATCAACTTTAATATTTTTCTTGATTAATGTTAAAATTTTATTCTCATTCAATCCTATTTTTTTTATTGAAATAACTTCAATGATATTATTCTCGGAATCTATTTTGATTTTATATAATCCGAATTTATTCTTTAGTTTTTTTCCAAAAGTATTGATGAAATCACTTGTTTCTTTTTTATTGATATCATCCCAATCATTTGATTTGTCGTAAAAAGCTAAGAATCTTAAATCTTGAAATTTGATTCTGTTCTTATCTAAATATCTAAAAAGCTCATTATATTTTTTTAAATTGGAATTAACTCTATAAATATTACTGCAAAGAGAAACTATATATTTTCCCTCAAGATTTTTGTTAAGGAGTATGAGATACTTTTCACCCGCTTTCACTTGTATTTCGCAAGCACCCGAACTTATTGATTCTGTTGTACCTAAAATAGTTAATTCATTAAATTCTTTTCCTTTATATATTTTGTCAAAACTTATTTTTGCTTTATATGTTCTGTTGCCAAATCCTACCTCGTTTACTATTTCATTTCCATATGTTGATTTGATAGTTATGATACCTACAACCTCATTTTCAAAATAAGCTTGAGGTATGATTTGAGGTAAGCAAGTACAAGAGAGAATTTTTACTGATATTAAGAAGAATATCAATGAAAATTTAGTTTTCATTTTCATAATTGCTACTTTTCCTATCAATAAAAAAATAAACCGGCAACCCAAGCAAAATCAATCCTAATCCAGGCAAAGTATAATCTGGTTTATAAATCAACAATAAAATACAGAAAGCGGTTCCAATCGTGAGGTAAAGAATCGGTGTGAACGGATAAAGAAATGTTTTGTAACCTCTTTCCAATTCAGGTTTTTTGATTCTGAGGTAGATGACACCAAAAACCGTAAGCATATAAAACAAAACAATCACGAAGGAAACCATATCCAAAAGATTTCCGTATTGTCCGCTCAGACAAAGCAAACTAGCCCAGATTCCCTGCATCCAAAGTGATTTTTCGGGAACGCCGTTTTGGTTATTTTCAATGGCAGATTTTAGGAACAATCCGTCTTTTGCCATCGTCTGAAAAACTCTTGCGCCGGCCAAGACAATTCCATTTACACAGCCAAAAGTTGAGATCATTACAAGAATCGCAATGATAATGGTTCCGGCATTTCCGAACATTTTTTCGGCTGCTGAAACTGCAACCCGATCATTCGCAGCAAAAGCAATAGAATCTCTGTCGAGTGCATTGAGGTAAACAAAATTCACTAGAAGATAAAGAATCATCACGGCAGAAGTTCCAAGAATCATTGCTTTGACAACATTCTTTTTCGGATTCTCGATTTCGCCGGAAATGAAAGTTACATTTTCCCAAGCTACAGAACTAAAAACAGAACCTACCATAGCAGCAGCAATTCCGCCCAAAACAGTCGCTCCGGAAATACTTTTCCATTCGGTTTGTTTCAGGTTTTGGAATGCGTCCCAACCAAAACTCATATTAGAACTCCAGTTGGATTGAGAAATCAAAACAAATCCTAAGATAATCAAACCCAAAAGTGCAATAATTTTGGAGGATGTAAAAACATTCTGTAAAATCTTACCAAACTGAACGCCTTTCGTATTAACAAAAGTCAGAAACAGAATCACAACAATCGCCAGAATCTGAATCCAGGTAATCTTAAACTCACCACTTTGGAAAATAGGAGCCGCATCATTAAGTGACGGAACCAGATAAGCCGTAAATTTCCCAAATGCCACAGCAACCGCAGCGATTGTCCCGGTCTGTATCACTGTAAACATACCCCAACCGTAGAGAAATCCCATTTTCTTTCCAAAAATTTCCGTGATATAAGTGTATTGTCCGCCGGCTTTTGGGAAAATGGCAGATAATTCACCATAGCTAATAGCACCAGCAACGGTTAAAATTGCAGTGATTAGCCACACCACCACCATCCAGTAGCCGGAACCAAGATTCCTCATAATATCCGCACTCACAATAAAAATCCCGCTTCCTATCATCGAGCCCATTACGATCATCACGGCGTCCCAGAGTTTGAGTTTTTTCTCCATAGTTTTTCTTTGTAACCAAATATATAAAATCTAAACATATTTTTTCTTAGTGATTTTTCTAATAATCATCTCAAACTGAAAATTTTTAGTTTAACCTGTTATTATGGTAAAAATAAAAGTAAAATTTTCTTAATAATTTTCTATAAAATGAAGCTTTTGTTAAGCTTTTGGTAATGATTTGTGTGTTAGAGTAGAAATCTTTAATTTTGCAGACTTAATTTTGTAACGATGGAATTAGAATATATTGAACATCTTAGTCCGATGCTGAAAGGCGATATTAAAAACTATTTAATTGATATCGATGGAACCATTACGGATGATGTCCCGAATGAAGAACCGGAAAGAATGATTACCTGCGAGCCGTTTCCGGACGCACTGGAAACAATAAACAAATGGTATGATGAAGGTCACCAGATATGTTTCTTTACCTCCAGAACAGAGGATCTAAGAGAAATAACCGAAACTTGGCTAAACAAGCACGGCTTCAAATATCACAGTGTTTTACTTGGAAAACCACGAGGAGGAAATTATCACTGGATTGATAATCACTTGGTAAAAGCAACTAGATATAAAGGGAAATTTACGGATATGGTGGAAAAACAAGTAACCATAGAAGTTTTCCGAGATTAATAACATTAATGATCAATGATAAGTGATTAATGATTTCATTGAGAATCAATTGGATTTAATAATTATTTATCATCTATCAATCATCAACTATAAAAAATATGAAAGTACTTGCTAATGACGGACTGACGCAGTCCGGAATAGATGCGCTAAAAAATAACGGTTTCGAGGTGATTACAAATAAAGTACCTCAGGAAAATCTAATCACTTACATCAACGAAAATCAAGTTAAAGTTCTGCTTGTAAGAAGTGCCACTAAAGTGACAAAAGAAATGATAGATACTTGTCCAAGCCTGGAAATCATCGGAAGAGGTGGAGTTGGTATGGACAATATTGAGGTGGCTTATGCAAGAGAAAAAGGAAAACACGTCATCAATACACCTGCAGCTTCTTCGGAATCAGTGGCAGAATTGGTTTTTGCACATTTATTTTCGGGAAGCAGATTTCTTCAGGATTCTAACAGACAGATGCCTATGAAAGGTAATACTGAGTTTGCAAAGCTGAAGAAAGCCTATGAAAAAGGTGTCGAACTGAGAGGTAAAACCATCGGAATTGTAGGAATCGGAAGAATAGGGCAGGAGGTTGCAAGAATAGCGCTTGGATTAGGAATGAAGGTGATAGCCTCTGATACCAGAATCGGGAAAGCAAGTGTACGTGTGGACTTCTATAACCAGCAATATATCAATGTGGAAATAGAAACGGAGCCACTGGAACAATTGATCCAGCACGCAGATTTTATTACCCTTCACGTTCCCGCTCAAAATGGGCCTATCATCGGCAAAGCGGAATTGGCAAAAATGAAAACCGGAGCAGCTATCGTAAACTGTGCAAGAGGCGGTGTTATAGATGAGGAAGCTTTGATCGAGGCTTTAGATTCAGGAAAATTGGCATTTGCAGGTTTGGATGTTTTTGAGAATGAACCGACACCATCGGAAAAAATTCTGACACATCCGAAGATTTCCCTTACACCTCACACTGGTGCGGCCACGGAAGAAGCTCAGGACAGAATCGGAACTGAGTTGGCAAATCAGATCGCCAGTATTCTTTTGGTTAAATAATTTAACTTAAACATAAAATTAATGCTCGTTTTTTAACGGGCATTTTTTATTTTCCAGGTTCAGATTAAAATTTTACTTTTGTTGAGAGTTTTTATGGCAGCTTAATCCGTCTTCCGCTCCCTCCCGATTTTACATCGGGATCCGCTCAAAAAGTTTATACTGAGCGAAGTCGAAGTAGGCTGCAGTTTTTGCCTTAGAAGTAACATTCTCTTATGAAAAGAAAAGTCCTACTGATATACACCGGTGGAACCATCGGGATGGAAAAAGATTATACCACAGGAAGTCTTGTTCCCTTTGATTTTTCCACTATTTTCAAAAGAATCCCGGAAATGAATCTTCTGGAATGTGAGGTATCTGTTCATCCATTCGAAAACCCGGTGGATTCTTCCGATATGGGACCAAAAGAATGGCGGATGATTGCAGAATGGATCCATAAAAATTATGACGCTTTCGACGGATTTCTGATTCTTCACGGAACGGATACAATGTCTTACACCGCTTCTGCATTAAGCTTTATGCTGAAAAATCTTGGCAAACCTGTGATTCTGACAGGATCTCAATTACCGATTGGAGATCTCCGAACCGATGCCAAGGAAAATCTTTTGACAAGCCTTTATTATGCCAGTCATTATGAAAATGATGAAGCAGTAATAAAGGAAGTCGCAATTTATTTCGAATATAAACTTATTCGAGGTAACCGAAGTTTAAAATATTCCGCCGAATTTTTCGATGCTTATCAAAGTCCAAATTATCCCATTTTAGGGCAGTCCGGAGTTCATCTTAACATTGAAAAAGATTTGCTTTGGTCGCCAAAAGGCGAATTCGAATTAGATACTTATCTTAATGAGAATGTCTTGTTTTACAGGATTTTCCCGGGAATGAACTTCGAGTCTTTGCTTGAATTAAAAACCCCGGAAGCTATTGTTCTTCAGGTTTTTGGTTCGGGAACGATTTTCAATAGTGATAAAACTCAATCTGTTCTGCAGGAACTGAGAAACCGCGGAATCGAGATTGTGGTCATCAGCCAATGTATTTCCGGAGGTATCAGTTTTGGGAAATACAGCAATAGTAATATCTTTACAAAGGTGGGCGCCATCAGCGGAAAGGATATAACTGCGGAAGCAGCAATAACTAAAGTGATGCATATTTTGAAGAATCCAAATTATAAGAATACTTTTTATGAGGCCTTCAGTGAAAATATTTGTGGCGAAATTACAGAAGACTTTCAATAATCTTTTGATAATACAGATATTTCATTATATTTGCAACCTCAATTAGAGAGGTGTCCGAGTGGTTGAAGGAGCTACCCTGGAAAGGTAGTATACGGGTAACTGTATCGAGGGTTCGAATCCCTTCCTCTCTGCATTTTTAAAAGCGTTGATTATCAACGCTTTTTTTATTTTACCTTTTCCAGAAGATATAATTTAGTCCCGGAAAAAGAAAGTTTTGGCATCAGATTACCTTCCAGAACCATCGTTTTGCTATTAACATCAATCACAGAAATGTAATTACTAGAATTGAATTCGAGGTAATTTTCCTTTTCTTTAGTAAACGGATTTTTCCCGAATTCAAAACTGTATTTTTGCCAATCTTCATCTTCGCTGCTGCAATGGACAGGTTTATATTTCGATCTGTTGGACTTAAAAACAATCTGGTCAAAACCTCCCGAACAATCTGAACTGAAAGATGTTTCCGGATTCTGATCGTTGGTAAGATCTTCAAATGAACCTTTGTACGCACCCACAATTTTCCAGGTTCCGTCAATACGGTCTTCATCAATTTTTCCGCTGGCTTTGCTCACTGCCCAGCTCACACCATTTACTGTTCCTTTTATAGCTTTATAGCCTACTTTAGCAACTCCTTTTACAGCTTTTGCAGCGGTTGAGACAATACAAGATTGCAGTAAAACAACAGAGCAAAGTAGAATCACACTTTTTCTCATATTCAAATTTTTAATAATCTAAGATACTCAGTTAGGACTTAAGTTGATAAAATTTTGTCATTTTTCAATAAAAAAGAATTGATGTTTAATAGTACCAAGTCTTTTAATAGTGATTTATATTTAATCTGAATTCTGGATAAGAGACATTTAAACTTATTAATTTTATCACAAAAAAAACAAGGAAGTGTTAGATTTTGAATGTACTCAAGATAAAAAATAATATTTCGATTATCCGGGCAATATATAAACTTGTCCGGAACTCTTATATTAACTTTAGTAAGGTAAAATCAAATTTTATTTTATTCGTATATAATTCAACTGAATAATAGTGATGTGGTAACCACAAGATAGTGTTTCAGAATAAAAAAAATGTTAATGTTTTAATTTAACATAATATATGGCAGAACATTTGTTAAGGTGAGTTTAACAAAACAATACTTGATTAAACACCCAACAGAACTTATGGAATTTCCTAAAATTTTATTAGATAAAATCAGTCACTATCTTATCGACAGAAATGAAAAGATCGCTATTGCTGAAACAGTGACTTCAGGATTTGTACAATTGGCATTTTCACAGATGCCGGATGCAACGGAATTTTTTAGCGGAGGAATTACTGCTTTTACCAATGATGAAAAAATCAGACATTTTAGTCTCGACGCTGAAAAAGCCAGATCGGCCAATTGCGTATCCGAGGAGATAACAGAACAAATGGCTATTAGCGTATCCGAAAAATTCGGAACAGAGTGGGCTATTGCAACTACTGGATATGCTGTACCTGTTGCAGAGTCTAAGTATGAAATTTTTGCCTATTACAGTATCGCTTACAGAGGGGAAGTAATCCTTTCGGATAAAATTGAGCTTCACCCGCTCACTAAAGCAATAGACGCTCAGAATTATTTTGCCGAATGTATTCTTAGCAACCTGAGATGCGAAGTTAAAAAGAATCTTTTGCAGGTTAGCATTTAATAAGTGATCTATAAATAATAAACCTCTGTGTATGCAGAGGTTTTTTTGTATTTTATTGATAACGTTGGTGTTCTTTTGGTTTGGAAAACTTTTCTATAAGTGGTTTGAAAAGAGCCCGGTATTTTTCGATATCAAAAAGCTGAGAGTCTGTCAGAGCTTTATAAGTTAGCCAGATACTGAATGGAAACAAAGCCATATTCGGAATCCAGGTCGCAAGATAAGGATTCATTGCGCCTTTCCAGGCCAGGTTTTCCATCGAAAGATTGAGCACATAGAAAATAATGAAAATAACAATGGCAATAATTACAGGCAATCCCATTCCTCCTTTTCTGATAATAGATCCCAAACTGGCACCAATGAGGAAAAATATAATGCAGGTAAAAGAATAAGAAATAATTCGCTGCTGATACATTACTATTTTATTATGCTGCTTTATGGTATCTCTGATTCCTGTTTCGTTAGAATCTACGGTAGATTTCAGAGCCTCGATTTTGTTATAGGCGCCCCAAAGAACCTCCAGTTTTTTATCCTTTTTCAGCGTATCGATTTTGTAAGGCTGAGTAATTTTATCCTTAGTTTTGGTTTTATCAATATATTCTACATAATTATTAGTCTGTGAGATAACGGGAGTTGCAATGGAGTTAAGCGTGGCGATATTGCCTTTTCTGTTCTTCTCCAACGTTTCCTGAACTTCGCCGTAAGTCTGAAAACGGTAATCATCCGTGATTTTTTCTTGTTCTATAGCATTATTAATGAGTTCGCTGATGTCAAAATGGTTTACAAGACTATCAAATTTTACAGACTGATTTGGCTGTTTCAGTCTTTCATTATAATTTTTGTTGGAAACATCATCAGTAAAAACATAACCGTTATAAAGAATTAGCTTCAGATAATTGCGGTCTACAGCTGGTGCAAACTTACCACTTTTGGCTATGATGGTTTGCTGGTCATCATAAGAGCTTGCATTTTTATGAAGGAAAACACCTTCCAGTTTTTCACCTTTCTCGCCATAGATTTTATCAAATTTTACCGAGTATCCCGAGATCTGGTCTATAAAAACGCCTGGAGTAAAATTGATCGCCGGCTTGGATGAAATGATATTGAACATCATATTTTTGGCCTTCCTCTGGAAATCCGGGATCACATTATTGGAAAACAGAAAGAGAATCCCTGCCAGAAATGAAACC
>JAEXJU010000337.1 GCA_023448955.1 Bacteroidota bacterium | reverse complement strand
TTTGATGAATAGAAAAGGGCATTTAATTCTTAATCGGAATATGAATTTTATTCACAGGAATCTTTCAGTTTAATTAAATGCTCTGCTCTTTCTAATGTATTAATTTTTTACAATACAAATCTAAAGGTATGAATCTAAAAAAGTTTTTGGGTGTCTTGAGGAACAACAAATTAGAAGTTGATTTTGGAGTTTTTCTTTTGTGTCTTTTGTGGTATTAATTAAATCTCCAACTTCACTTTATTCAATCTCAAAGAATTTAAGATCACAGAAACAGAACTGAAACTCATTGCCGCCGCCGCAATCATCGGACTTAGCAAAATTCCGAAAAAAGGGTAGAGCAAACCTGCAGCTAGCGGAATTCCTAATGTGTTGTAAATAAATGCGAAAAATAAATTTTCCTTGATATTTTTCAGTAGATTTTTGCTTAGGATTTTCGCTTTTGCGACGCCCAAAATATCACCTTTCAGAAGTGTGATCTCTGAACTTTCAATAGCCACATCAGTTCCAGTTCCCATCGCAATACCAATGTTAGCTTGTGCCAAAGCCGGCGCATCATTTATTCCATCGCCGGTCATTGCTATAATTTTTCCTTGATTCTGAAGTTTTTTGATTTCGTTCATTTTATCTTCCGGAAGGCAATTGGCTTTATATTGTTGAATGCCTAGTTTTCCAGCCACAGCTTTTGCGGTTTGTTCATTGTCGCCTGTCATCATTATCACTTCTATGTTTTGTGAATGAAGATAGTTTATGGCTTTTTCCGAGCTTGCTTTAATTGGATCCGAAAAACTCAGAAAACCAAGAACTTTTCCCGCTTTTGCAAGATAAGAAATCGTTTTGGCTTCGTTTTTTGCGATGGTTTTTTGTTTTAATAATCCCGGAATTTCGATGTTGAAATGATTCAGCAAAGCTTCATTTCCGAGTAGTATTTCTTCCTGATTAATGGTTCCTTTCACGCCTTTTCCGGATATGTTTTTGAAGTTATTGACTTTTTCAATTTTGTCATCCTGAGCGGAGTCGAAGGATTTTCTAAATTCATTCAAAACCGCACTCGACAAAGGATGTTCAGAATTCTGATTCAGTGATGCTGCAAGCTTCAGAATTTCATTTTTATCAGTATTTTCAAAACTTTCGATGTGATCTAGGCTTGGTTTTCCTTCGGTTAAAGTTCCTGTTTTGTCGGTAATCAATACATTGATTTTGTGCATTTCTTCCAGCGCTTCGGCATTTTTTATGAGAATTCCGTTTTGTGCACCTTTCCCGATTCCGACCATCAGACTCATTGGCGTTGCCAGTCCAAGTGCGCAAGGACAAGCGACTATCAGAACTGCAACGGCATTCACAAAAGCATAAATTAATTTGTTCTCGCTACCGAAAATAAACCAAACAACGAAAGTGAGAATAGAAACCGCAATAACTGTCGGTACAAATATTTTTGAGATTTTATCTGCCAGTTTCTGGATTGGCGCTTTGCTTCGGCTAGCTTCGTTGACCATCTTGATGATTTGAGAAAGCAAAGTTTCATCTCCGATTTTTTCAGCGTTCATAAGAAAAGTTCCATTACCGTTTATGGTTCCGGAAGTGACTCTGTCTTTCGGTTTTTTCTCTACAGGCATTGGTTCGCCGGTAATCATAGATTCATCCACATTAGAATTTCCTTCGGTGATTTTTCCATCTACAGGGATTTTTTCGCCAGGTTTTACTCGTATGATATCGTTGATTTTGATTTCTGCCAATGGTACATTTTTCTCATTTCCATCTACAATCAAGTTGGCTGTTTCGGGCGAAAGATTCATCAATGCTTCGATGGCTTTTCCTGTTTTATGATGCGCTCTGGCTTCCATCATTTGTCCCATTATCACCAAAGTCAGAATCACACAAACAGACTCGAAGTAGAGTGGAGTTTGGTTTCCGTGGGTTATTTCGTGTGGTAAAATATCTGGGAAAATCAGCGCAACCAGACTGAATAGCATTGCTGCAAAAACGCCTAATGCGATTAACGAAAACATATTTAGATTCCAGGTTTTGAACGAAATCCAACCTCTTTTCATCAGAAACCAACCAGCGTAAAACAAAACAGGCAATGTGAGAATAAGCTCCAAAATGTTTTGAAACTGCTTAGAAAAAGGCCAGTCAAACCACATTTTCCCCATTGATAAAATGAAAACTGGAATTGTGAAACCTAACGCAATCCAGAATTTTCTTTTGAGCAAATGGTATGTATCATCTTTCTGCTTTTCCCCTTTTATTGGAATCATCACCAGATCCATTCCGCAGACGGGACAACCGACGTTGGAATCATAGACCTTATCGCCTTCGCAAAACATTGGACAGTAATATTTACCTTGGTTGTCGGTTGATAATTGATGGTTGGTGGTTTTATGGTGTTTTTTATGACCATCAACTTTCAACTGTGAACTATCAACCAATTCCTGTGTGATTTCTTCCAAGTGCATATGGCAAACCGGGCAACCGGAATCTGATTTATAAGTCTTGTCGCCTTCGCAGAACATTGGACAAAAACAATCTCCTATTTTATCTTTGAAACTTTCCGGAAGGTTATTTTTAGAATAAGTTTGCGGCTTGTTTCTGTGATCTTCCCGTTCTTCTATCGGAACCAGGAACATATTACAAACCGGACATCTTCCCGGTTTGAAGTAGAGTTTTTCGCCCTCACATTCCATTGGGCAATAATAAACGGAACTTGGTGATATTTTTTGGCTGGGATGAGGTTTGTCGTGATTATGATTATGATGATCCATTTCAGATAATTTTACAATACAAATTTCTGAAAAATAGATGCCAATCCGTTATATATAAATGGAAAGTTGTTATATCGGTTTATTTCAGCAGATCAATCTCAATCAGGTTATTATCTTTTGCCAGTCTTTCCAAGGATCTTTTATTGATTTCCCTGATGATCTCGTCAGATGTTCTTAATGTTCCACTGGCGTCGCGCTGATCCGGAATTCTTCCCACCAGATCTGCAGCGGGATTTTTTCGGTAGTTTTTAAATTTTTTGACGAATTGAGTATAATTCATCTCAAATTCACGGTATTGCTTCAGGTCAGGATAGATAAATGGATTATTATCGGTTCTGATACCTTTCAGTTCGTAAATATGATTTTCTTGAGAATCTTCAAGCTTTAAAATTAAGCCAGGTAATCCTTTGAATTTGTAAGGTCCGTCCTGAATCGGAAGATCTTTTGAAAACCAGGCTGTCCAAAGTCTTCCTCCAAATTCAGTTGTCGCTTTCTGAACATTGTAATTCAGAATTTTTGAAAATTCATTATGCAGCTTCCATTGCATTTTTATATCCTGTTTAACTTTGTATTTGTCATACATTATAAAAGTAGTGTAGAGAATCTGATCCGAATTGGGATACTTAGTTACAGATTCCCGCACGGTTTCTTTTTCCGGTGGCATAGCCATTTTTCCTAGTTTGGTTTCTGCCATCATTATAGAATCTATGGCATATTGTTCTGAACTATAGAAATCAGATTTTTCTTTCTGGATATTGAGAATCATTATTTCCGATTTGATGTCAGTTTTGTTTGTAGAGTCTGGGATGAATCTGTATTCATACAAAAACTGTTTGTTTTGAGAGCTTAGAAAAACTGAGAGAAGAATAAAAAGAAGAAGCGGCGTATTTTTCATTGGTAACAGTTTACACGCATAGATACAAAATGTTATAACAAATAAAGCATTGCTGGCAGGAGTTTAACAAAATTTATATTTATCTGATTGCTATTTTTCCGGCTGTACAATCAATAAATAGAGTATTATTCAGAAATATCCTGTTGCCCAGCATTCCGGACATTCCGGAGAACTTCATCATAGAAAACTGAGCATCAGAAAAACCTTCCACATAAGTAATCTGGTTCACAGGAATCTCATTATATTTAAAGTTAATATTCTCTTTACAAGCCGCTGTGTAAGTCGTCAAAATGTTATTCCAGGATCTTGATTTTTCGATTTTAATTTTTGAATTGGATGATTTTAAAGTTTGCCATTCTTCTTTGTAGGTCAAAAATTCGTAGGCGCTGGTTCCGGAATCATAAAGAAATTTTCGTTCTTCACCTTTCAAAGTTCCGGAAATGATGAGTTTTCTCTTCTTGAATTTGAAATCGAACAATTCATTTTTAAATTTATTAGGCGTCTGATTCACATTGAAAACGACTTGATTATTTTTGAAATCTATCAGTGTTTTTCTGCTTTCCAAAACATCCGCGCCTATGGTTCCGATGATTTTGATAGAATCTTCTTCATCGCTTTTTTCAGTATTAATTACTTTAAATCGGTGGGAATAAATCTGAGTTTTGCCGATCCAGAAAGACGATTTTGCTCGTTCATTATCAACAGAAATTTCCTTGAGATTTTTAATTGCTTCGGAATAAAGCAAAGTGTAAGGCGATCCGGTGTCAAACTGTAAATAATAAGTTTCCGGATTGCCGGAAAAGTGAATCGGAAGTAGCAAAACATTCTTCTCAGTTCCCAGCCAAACGATGGGGATTGTTCCACTTTCATTTTTGACGGTCAAATAATTGTCTTCGGGGGTGAATTTCCGGTCAAAATAAATGTAACCTCCAACTGATAATAAAATCAGAAAAGTCAAAATTCCGATTAAGATTTTCTTAAGAACTTTCATTGTCAAATTTTTTCTGCAAGATTCGGCTTAATGAACTGAATTTGGACTAAAAACAATGTGACAATTTTACGTCAGTTTTATGACTTGGTTTATAAGAAGTTGTTTTTCAATTTGATAGATAGTTCATTGGTTTGGTTAAGGCTGATTCCATTTTTGATCACAATCCAAAGTTTGAGGATGATAAAAGCAATCAGTGGAACTAAAAACAATGGAAATTTAATGAAAAACCAATGCTGAATAAACGGACAAAGAATCAAGGAAACAGAAATTATCAGAGCCAAAATAATCTGAACGCCAATCACACTTTTTCCCAATTCACGATTCACAGAATCCTGAGTTCTGTAAGTCAGAATTGCCGGAAGAATAATTCCTCCAAATGGAATAATCAACCCTGCCAAAGCTGAAAGATTGATGAGTTTCGCTCTGTCGATTGAGGTTTTGTCTTCTTCCTTAGAAATCAGATTTTCCGGCTCGGTTTCCAAAGTTCTGGCAATGGCTTTCAAAGTAAAACCTTTGAGACTTTGCCCGGATTCAATCCTTTGGATGGTTCGCAAAGACAATCCTGCTTTCTCAGCCAATTCAGTTTGAGTCAGATTTTTTTGTTCACGGAGAAGTTTGACTTTTGAATTCATTACCTAATAGTTAAAAATCATCTATATATTTTACCTGACAAAAATTCCAAAACAACAATAAACTTTTTCAGAACAGGTTTGTTTATTAGTATATGTGAACATTCTTCATAGTAATATTTTGGAGCATAATAAGAATATGAACTTTTCTTATTATTTTGAATGATAGTTAACTTGTAGCCGCTAGCATCAGAAATCATACACGGTGGTGGAATTTTATTTGGGTCCAGTGCAGATTTCAATTTAAAGTCTCCTTGTTTATATTTTAAGAGTTCTTTTAATTGATTGGAATTAATTAGGTTAATTATATTCTCTTTCGATCTATCATCAATAATAATTTCTTCAGTTGCTTTCTCAGAAACTTTATCTTTCAGATAAGACTTTGTTCTTTCTTGTTCATAAGCAATAATTTCCCCATTATTTTTGAAAAAATAATAGCGGATAAAATCATAAGCAGACCAACCTCCATTTATCTCATAAATGATACAAATTTCATTTTTGCTCAGAGTGTCAGGCAACTTTTCATTAGTATCAATAGGATTTGATAACTTTAAAATTGGAATTTGAGCAAAGACTAACAAATTGATTGCAAGAAAAATTATTGTAAATTTTTTTTTCATTTGTGTAGTTTTAATTTATTATCAAACCTTATCCAAACCAATCCTTTTCAAATCCTTAGATTTTAAAAACTGGGTAGGAGAGAAACCTGTGATTTTCTTGAACTGATTGGAAAGATGCTGGACACTTTTGTAGCCTAATTTTTGGGAAATCTCAGTCAGGTTTAATTCTTTGTAAATTAATAATTCTTTTACCTTTTCAATCTTTTGGAGAATGAAGTATTGTTCCACTGTTACATTTTCATTCTGGGAAAAAAGTTTGGAAATGGAACTGTAATCTCTGTGCAATTCTGAACTCAGAAATTCGGACAAAATAAAATCTTCGTCCAAATCTGCTTTCCTAATTTTATTTATAATGATGGCTTTTATCCTTTCAACCTGTTTTTCGGAAGCATCTTGCAGAATTTCGAATCCGTCCGACTTTAATTTTGAATTCAGCGATTCGATTTCCGCTTTTGAAAGCTCGGTTTTAGTTTCTACTTCACCAAGCGTAATAAGATCTATACCGATTTTTAAATCCTCAAAAATAGATTCTACCGCGGTTATGCAACGATTACAAACCATATTTTTTATCGAGATTTTCATAAAGTAAAATTAATCATTTTCAAGCATCGATAAACAAAAAAAACCGTCCCATAAATGAGACGGTTTTACCATTAGTGTCAATGGTTTTATTTAATAATAATTTTGGTGTTGATTTTTTTGCCTTCAGTCTGCTGCGTAATGATATACATACCTGGCAGAAGATTGGTGCTTATCTCATTTTTTCCTTTACTAATCAAAGATGAAAAAACGATTTTTCCGCTGATATCCTGTATCACGATATTTCCTCCTTTTTCCGTTTCAAGAAAGAAATGATTTCTACTCGGATTAGGATAAACATTAATCTTTGACTTCTGAAAATCTGTCACAGCAAGAGTTTCAGC
>JAEXJU010000299.1 GCA_023448955.1 Bacteroidota bacterium | reverse complement strand
TGTCACCAATTCCGGTGAACCTACGAAAGCATAAGTGTTCGGATTCCCGTCTGCTCTCTTTGAGAAGTTTCTGTTAAAAGAATGAACAATTGTGTTTTTTTCCTGTTTCTCAGCACCTTCTCGAGCCCATTGTCCGATACAAGGTCCGCAAGCATTGGCAAAAACTTTACCTCCAATTTCGTCAAAAGTTTTCAGAAAACCGTCTCTTTCTACCGTAAATCGTACCTGTTCAGAACCTGGTGTAATCGTATATTCTGCTTTCACTTCAAGATTCTTTTCTTTAGCTTGTTTTGCTACAGAAGCGGCTCTTGCAATATCTTCATAAGATGAGTTGGTGCAGGAACCAATCAATCCCACTTCGATTTTTGTTGGCCATCCGTTTTTCTCAGCAATCTCTTTCATTTGCGAAATTGGCGTTGCCAAATCTGGTGTGAAAGGGCCGTTGAGATAAGGCTCCAAAGTGTCAAGATTAATCTCAATCACTTCATCATAATATTTTTCCGGATTGGCGTGAACTTCCGGATCGGCTTTCAGAACGTGGGCAATTTCGTCAGCAGCATCAGCCAAATCTTCTCTGTCAGTTGAACGAAGATATTTGCTCATATTCTGGTCGTACTCGAAAATAGAAGTTGTCGCTCCGATTTCCGCACCCATATTACAAATCGTTCCTTTGCCGGTACAAGATAATGAGTTGGCACCTTCGCCAAAATATTCTACAATTGCACCAGTTCCACCTTTTACAGTAAGTATTCCAGCCACTTTCAGAATGATATCTTTTGGAGCAGTCCAACCGTTGAGTCTTCCTGTTAATTTTACTCCAATCATTTTCGGAAATTTAAGTTCCCAAGCCATTCCCGCCATTACATCCACAGCATCAGCACCACCAACTCCGATGGCGACCATTCCAAGTCCACCTGCGTTTACGGTGTGAGAATCGGTTCCGATCATCATTCCTCCAGGGAATGCATAGTTTTCTAAAACAACCTGGTGGATGATTCCTGCGCCGGCTTTCCAAAATCCGATTCCATATTTATTGGAAACCGATTGAAGGAATTGATAGACCTCATTATTTTTATTTTCAGCTTCAATCAAATCTTTTGCTGCGCCCACTCTTGCCTGAATCAGGTGATCTGCGTGAACGGTTGATGGAACTGCGACTTTCTTCTTCCCGGCCTGCATAAATTGTAAAAGCGCCATCTGGGCTGTAGCATCCTGCATTGCCACTCTGTCAGGAGCAAAATCGACGTAAGATCCGCCTCGTTTGAAAGCTTCTTTAGCCTGCGACGGAAAAAGGTGTGCACAGAGGATTTTTTCTGAATAAGTAAGAGGTCTTCCCATAAAAGCTCTCGCTTCGTTTACCCTGTTTTCGAAATCAGAATAAACTTTTTTGATCATATCCAAGTCAAAAGTCATATCTCGATATTTTTTATTCTTATTAATCCCGCTTTTCTATAGTAAAGCAGGAAATTTTAAATCAATACAATTCATCAAATTCCATTCCTATACTCGTAAATAAAGGATAAATATGACGAATGATAATAATATTTTTAAAAGTATGAAGTTAAGGAAAAAATAAAGTCGTTGATCTTGACCTAAGTTAAAATAATATTAAAGCAATTAAAATGGAAAGATTCTAAACAAAAAATGGAAGACTTCATAAGAAATCCTCCATTTTATATTTAAATTTTAGTCTAAAAATTAATGACCAACCGTTACCAATTCTTTGATGGATGGAACGAAAGTCGTCAAATCAATTCCTTCCACAGCTTCTTTGTATTCTTCGATACTTGGGATTCTTCCTTTAATAGCTGACAAAACAACTACAGGAGTTGAAGCCAGTAAAGATTCACCTTTTTTACGTTCAGAATCTTCAACCACTCTTCCTTGGAAAAGACGTGTAGATGTTGCTAAAACCGTATCTCCTTTCTCTGCTTTTTCCTGATTTCCCATACAAAGGTTACAGCCTGGACGCTCAAGATACATCATATTTTCGTACTGCGTACGAGCTTCGCCTTTCGGAGCAGCATCATTGAATTCGAAACCGGAATATTTTTCCAGTAATTCCCAATCGCCTTCAGCTTTCAGTTCATCAATGATATTATAAGTAGGAGCCGCAACAACAAGTGGCGCCTGGAATTCTACTTTGCCATTTTGCTTTTCAAGGTTTCTCAACATCTGAGAAACGATTTTAAGGTCACCTTTATGAACCATACAAGAACCTACGAAACCAAGATCCACTTTTTTCTCACCTCCGTAATAAGTCAGATCTCTGATAGTGTCGTGCGTGTATCTCTTGGAAACATCATCATTATTAACGTCCGGGTCAGCAATCATTGGCTCATCGATAGCATCAAGATCAACCACAACTTCAGCGTAATATCTGGCATTGGCATCAGGGGTCAATGCTGGTTTTTCTCCGGATTTAATCTCGGAAATTCTCTTATCTGCTTTATTGATAAGTCCTTGAAGAACCTGCCTGTCATTGTCCATTCCTTTATCAATCATAATCTGGATTCTTGCTTTTGCAATCTCCAATGATTGGATAAGCGTATCATCTTCAGAAATACAGATGGATGCTTTTGCTTTCATTTCAGCAGTCCAGTCTGTGAACGTAAATGCCTGGTCGGCAGGAAGTGTTCCGATATGAACCTCAATAATTCTGCCTTGGAAAACGTTCTCACCGTCAAATTGCTTCAACATCTGAGCCTGAGTCGCGTGAACGACATCGCGGAAATCCATATGTTCTTTCATCTGACCTTTGAAAGTTACTTTTACGGATTCAGGAATAGGCATAGAAGCTTCCCCAGTCGCCAGAGCCAAAGCTACAGTTCCAGAGTCGGCTCCGAAAGCAACACCTTTAGACATTCTGGTGTGAGAATCTCCACCAATGATAATGGCCCATTCATCCACCGTGATATCGTTAAGAACTTTATGAATTACGTCAGTCATTGCGTGGTATTCACCTTTCGGGTCGCGCGCAGTGATTACTCCGAAATCGTTCATAAATTTCATCAGTTTCGGAATATTCGCCTGAGCTTTCTTGTCCCAAACCGAAGCCGTGTGACATCCGGACTGGTAAGCGCCGTCTACAATTGGAGAAATGACAGTTGCTGCCATTGATTCCAATTCCTGAGCGGTCATTAAACCAGTAGTATCCTGAGATCCAACAATATTAACTTCAACTCGGACATCTGAACCTGCGTGCAAAACTTTGCCAGGAGTAAGTCCAACGGCATTTCTGTTAAATATTTTCTCAACCGCAGTAAGACCTTGTCCTTCCACAGAGATCTCCTTTGAAGGTGCAAATACAGTAGGAATTTCAATGCCTAGAATCTGTGCTGCAATGGTTTGTATCTTTTTACCAAAAACGATCGCATAAGAACCTCCGGCTTTGATAAATTCCATTTTCTGAGGCGTCAAAGCTTTTGAGATATCAATCAGTTCCTGACCGTCTTTGTATAATTTTTTAGTTTGGGTGTTGATGGTAAGAACGGTTCCTGTAGCTACTGAATAAGCTTCTTCCAGGATGATTTCACCATTTTCATTGCGAACAGGGTTACCATTTTCATCTACTTTTTTCACCCAGTTTTTCAGGTCGATTCCGATACCACCGGTTACATCAACTGTTGTAAGGAAAATTGGGGAAATACCATTGGTTCCGCCTACAATTGGTGCTATGTTTACGAAGGGAATATAAGGGCTTGCCTTTTTCCCTGTCCAGAGTGCAACATTGTTTACACCGGACATTCTGGATG
>JAEXJU010000294.1 GCA_023448955.1 Bacteroidota bacterium | reverse complement strand
GCATAAAGCGCAGACAAAACATCGGCATTCATTCCCGAGTAATCTGCACCTGAAGCTGCTACAGTATCAAAATAACCGTTCAGATATTTATATTTTAACCTTTCCGTTGTTCTCATATAATCAAAACCAGCAACCGTTCTGTTTTTCATTCCATTGGAAAAATCATAGTTGAAGTTGAAGTTCTGTTGAATCTGAAACCAGGATTTTTTACTGTTATCTGTTGACTGGTCGGCTCTGGTAACTAAATATTCTCCTCCTGTGTAAGAAATCGAAAAATAAGGATTATAACCATCTGAATAGGAATCAGAATTATTGATATAAGTGCTTGACGTAATATTATCGTTGATTTTCCATTTTACATTCCCGAAAATATTGGAATTTCTAGCGGTCATATACAAGCCTTTTCCTGTGTAAGACTCTTTGTAGTCCAATCCTGCCACTTTTTCCAAATCTTTCATATTATCTAAATTGTTTAAAGTCTTTGGCGAAAGATAGAAGAAGTAAGGATTTGCGGTGACTCTGTTTCGGAACAGTTCATAATCTAAATTCAACTGAACTTTGTCTGATACGTTCCAGGTCAGGCTAGGAGCAAAAGTAGTGTATTGATTTTTTGCATCGGGCTTAGTGAAGTTGCCATCATTTGTGTAGGCTGTATTCACACGGAATAGCAAGTCTTTTGTAATCGGAGCATTGATATCTGCAGTCGCTCTGTAAGTATTGTAACTTCCCACTGAAGCAGAAACTGCTCCGAAAAAATTCTTCACAGGCTTTTTAGTCACCCTGTTGATAAGTCCGCCGTAAGATGCTACATTACTTCCGTAAAGTGTTCCAACAGGTCCTTTCAAAAATTCCAGAGTTTCAACATTAATGGCATCTATAGTAGAAGTTACCGGTGCAACCATTCCATTTCTTGTAGATGCCTGGGAAGGAAAACCTCTCAGAACGAAAAATGAACCACCATCTCCTGCTCTTCCTGTAGGATTCCACATTTTCTGCAGACCTGTTACGTTTCTGTAAGCATCATCTACAGTAAAAATATTCTGATTTTCCAAGATTCCTCTGTCTATTGAAGAGTAAACTTGCGGGTTTTCTATAAAGCTTACCGGCATTTTGTTGGATGATTCAGTATCCAATTTTTTTACCATTTTATCAATGATAACTTCTTCAATATTTTTTGAATTAATAGTATCTTTCTTCTGCGCACAGATCATTACTGAAGATAAAACTAAAACACTCAGAATAATTCGCTTCATATATTTAATTTTATGCAAATATATTATTTTTAATTATTCTAAATTAAATTTAAATCTGATTTTTGTCATTTTATCAAGAATCATTCTAAATAATAATTTAAATGGGAGGCATATCAGATTATAAAGTAAACTCGGCTAGTATTCAATAAAAAATCCTGCTGATTTCTCAACAGGATTATGATTTATTATTTGAAAATAATTTTATGCAGGTATTTCTCCTTTGTATAAGAAAGAGACAATCTCTTTATTCACTTTATCTACCATTTCGCTGAACAGATAAAAAGATTCTTGTTTATAAATTACCAAAGGATCTTTCTGTTCGTAAACTGCACCTTGGGAAGAACGTCTCAGGTCATCCATTTCTCTTAGATGCGTTTTCCAGTTTTCATCAATGATTGCCAATGAAATATTCTTTTCAAAATCTGTAATCAATGATTCGCATTTGGTTTCATAAGCTTCTTCAAGATCCGTAACAATGGTCATTGTTTTTGTACCATCTGTGAAAGGAACCTGGATCATTTTGAACATAGAACCTTGATTCAGATACACATTTTCAATGATTGGATACGCTTTTTCTTTCAAAAGGTTTAATCTCAGATCATAATCTTCTTTCGCTTTTTTGAATACGATATCCGTTAATGCAGGAATCTGAGTGCTTGCAAATTCTGATTCATTCACAGGAGCTTCCATTGTGAAATGTTTGATGATCTCAAATTCGAAATCTTTGTAATTTCCTGTAGCTTTGGTCTGTGTAACAATGGCTGCGGCAGTATCGTAAATCATATTTACGATGTCATACTTCAGGTGATCGCCGAAGAGAGCATTCTTTCTTCTTTTATAGATCACATCACGCTGCTTGTTCATTACATCATCGTACTCCAACAATCTTTTTCTGACACCGAAGTTATTTTCTTCAACCTTTTTCTGAGCTCTCTCGATAGACTTAGAAATCATAGAATGCTGAATCACTTCACCTTCTTTATGACCCATTCTGTCCATCATCTTAGCGATTCTCTCGGAACCAAAAAGACGCATCAGATTATCTTCCAAAGAAACATAGAATTGGGAACTTCCCGGATCTCCTTGTCGGCCGGCTCTACCTCTCAGCTGTCTGTCCACACGGCGGGAATCGTGTCTTTCCGTACCAATGATGGCCAAACCTCCTGCTTCTTTCACTTCCGGTTTTAGCTTGATATCGGTACCTCTACCAGCCATATTGGTTGCAATCGTCACAACGCCTGGTCCACCGGCTCCGGCTACAATCTCCGCTTCTTTCTTGTGAAGTTTCGCATTCAGAACCTGGTGCTGGATTTTTCTTAGCTGTAAAGCTCTGGAAAGCAACTGAGAAATTTCCACCGAAGTTGTACCCACCAAAACAGGTCTTCCTGCTGAGGTTAGCTTTTCGATTTCTTCTATTACAGCATTGTATTTTTCACGGTTGGTTTTGTAAACCAAATCCTGTCTGTCATCTCTCTGGATTGGTCTGTTGGTAGGAATTACTACGACATCTAATTTGTAAATCTGCCAGAATTCTCCAGCTTCGGTTTCCGCAGTTCCGGTCATACCGGCCAGTTTATTGTACATACGGAAATAGTTCTGCAAAGTAATGGTCGCAAATGTCTGAGTAGCTGCTTCGATCTTTACATTTTCCTTGGCTTCAATTGCCTGGTGAAGTCCGTCCGAATAACGACGTCCTTCCATGATACGACCTGTTTGCTCGTCCACGATTTTAACTTCGCCGTCAATTACTACATATTCATCATCTTTTTCGAATAATGTGTAAGCCTTAAGCAACTGGTTCATCGTATGAACACGCTCGGATTTTACTGCAAAATCTCTGTACAATTCTTCTTTCGCTGCAAATTCTTCTTCTTTGGAAAGATTTTTCTTTTCAAGTTCTGCAATTTCTGTAGCAATGTCCGGAAGAACGAAGAAATGATTATCCTCGTTTCCTGCTGACATGTATTCTACACCTTTGTCCGTTAAATCAATTTGATTATTTTTTTCATCAATAACAAAGTAAAGATCTTTGTCCACGATTGGCATATCACGGTTGTTATCTGCCATATATTGGCCTTCAACTTTTTGCAACAATGCACGGTTTCCGCTTTCTGACAAGAACTTAATCAACTGTCTGTTTTTTGGAAGACCTCTGTAAGCCTGAAGCAATTTGAATCCACCTTCTTTAGTGTTGCCGTTAGCAATCAGTTTTTTAGCTTCGTTGAAAATTGCAGAAACCGTTTTTTTCTGAACTTCTACAATTCTGTCAATGGAAGGTTTCAGAACATCAAACTCCTGTCTGTCACCTTGAGGAACAGGTCCGGAAATAATCAATGGTGTTCTTGCGTCATCGATCAAAACAGAGTCTACCTCATCAACAATTGCAAAATTTAATTCACCCTGAACAAGTTCAGTTGGATTGGTTACCATATTATCTCTCAGGTAATCAAAACCGAATTCATTATTGGTTCCGTAAGTAATGCTCGACTGATAAGCTTTTCTTCTGGCATCTGAGTTTGGTTGGTGATTATCAATACAGTCAATGGTTAATCCATGGAATTCATACAAAGGACCCATCCACGCCGAGTCTCTTTTTGCAAGATAATCGTTCACGGTTACAACGTGTACACCACGTCCCGGAAGTGCATTAAGATAAATCGGAAGTGTACCTACTAGGGTTTTACCTTCACCGGTTGCCATCTCGGCAATTTTTCCGGAGTGTAGAACGGCACCACCAATAAATTGTGTATCATAGTGAACCATATCCCAAACCACCGGCGTTCCGGCTGCGTCCCAGCTATTTTTCCAGACAGCAGTTTCCCCTTCTATGGAAACAAAGTCCTTGTAAGATGCAAGTTCTCGATCTCTGTCAGTAGCAGTTACTCGGATTTCGCCGTTCTGAGCCAGACGTCTGGAAGTTTCCTTGACCAAAGCAAATGCTTCCGGAAGGATCTCATTAAGAACTTTCTCTTCAACTTGATAAGAATCTTTTTTCAGAGATTCTATTTTGCCAAAAAGTGCTTCCTTTTTATCTACGTTGGTCGAGTTTTTAATCTGCTCTTTTATTTCGTCAATTTGGGAAGTGAATTTAGCAGCGGCAGATTTGATTTTCTCTTTGAATTCTGCTGTTTTTTCTCGCAATCCATCATCTGTCAATGTCTGGATGTTTGGTTCTGCTGCTTTAATTTTTGCGACAACTTTTTTTACTTCTTTTAAATCTTTTGCATTTTTGTCTCCCAAAAAACTTTTAAGAACTGTATTTAAAAAACTCATTTATTCAGCTTTTGGCAATTAGCGTGTAGCTAATCGCATTAATAATTGTATTTATAAAAAGCCAATAGCAAGAAGCCATCAGCCAATTGCTATCTTAATATTCGTCTTCGTTCCAAAGGAAATCTTCGTCCGTTGGATAGTCTGACCATACTTCTTCTATGGAATCGTAGATCTCTCCCTCGTCCTCTATGGCCTGCAGGTTTTCCACCACTTCCATTGGTGCTCCGGTTCTGATTGCGTAATCGATTAATTCTGCCTTGGTCATCGGCCAAGGTGCGTCACTTAGATATGAAGCTAATTCTAATGTCCAATACATAATTTAAATTTTTGCAAAAGTAAAAAATTAGGTGATATTTTATATATATTTCTGCTGATTTTCAATAATATTTAATAATCATTGCGATTGACTCCAGATATATGTGCCATCAGCTATTATTTATGCGGTTTCCCAAAAACCATTCCACAAATTTTTTTATGCCATTTTGGAAGTCTGTAGTTGGTTTATATCCAATCAGCGTTTTGGCTTTTGTAATGTCCGCATTGGTTTTCAGGACGTCTCCTGCCTGCATCGGTAGCATTTTCTTACTAGCAGATTTCCCAAGAGCTTTTTCTAATTCTGACAGCATTTCTGACAGTGTTACCACTTCACTTTCTCCTAGATTGATTATTTCGTACACCTTTTCATTATTTTCCAGATGTAATACAGATTTTAGAATACCATCTATAATATCATCAATAAAAGTATAATCTCTGGCTGTTGATCCGTCTCCGTAAAAAGGAATTTCATTATCATCCAGAATTAATTTTGTAAACTTATGAATGGCCAGATCCGGTCTTTGTCTTGGTCCGTAAACCGTAAAAGACCGCAGTTGTATCATGTCAATATGATAAAGATGATGATAAACATGACCTAATATTTCACCCGCTTTTTTGGATGCAGCATAGGGTGAGATAGGTTTGTCCACATTATCTGTTTCTGAAAAAGGAACTTTCTCGTTATTTCCATAAACACTTGATGACGAAGCACAAACAAATTTATGGATTCCAAATTCTTTACAAAGTTCCCAAAGGTTCTGAGTCCCGCGGATATTAACAGCTTCATAATCCAATGGTCTCTCTATAGACGGGCGCACACCAGCCAGAGCTGCAAGGTGAATAACCAGGTCTATTTCGTGATTTTCAAAGATGGTTTTGAGTGTGTCCTTATCTCTAATGTCCTGATAGTAGAGTTTATAATGTGAAGATTCTGTGGTGTGTATTAATTGATTAATATCATTTTCTTTATTCTTGAATTCAAAAGAGGAAGTATTTCCTGTGGATTCTAGGGTATTTCGGATTTTTATTCTGTAATCATAAAAATCATCAAAATTGTCAATGTTAATGACAGAATGTCCGTTTTTCAAAAGGTGTTCTACCAGATGTGAACCGATGAATCCGCTTCCTCCAGTTATCAGATAGTTCATAATATATTGTGTTGATGCGAAGATAAGAATTAAACAAAAAAAAGAATCCCTTATTAGGAGATTCTTTTGAAAAATGAATGTGTTTTACTTATTTAACAATAAATTTCTTAGATTCCACAACACCATTTTCTTCAACATTCATAATATAAGTTCCTTTCGGAAGCTGGGAAACGTTGATTTCTTTGTCGGTACCTCTGCTGATAACCAATTTTGCAGAAGCATCGTAAATGTTGACTTTCTTTGTCTGGTTGTTTGCAGAAGTTACACAGATAGTTCCATTGGTTACAACTGTCGGGTAGATGTTAAAATGTTCTTTCTTGGCATTGTTTACAGCAAGTGTTTGTGTTCCTGTCAGCTTTAAGTCATCTACACGGAAACCTACATTAGAATCCAACGGGTTGGTAAATCTGATAGAAAGATTTTGTGTAGAAGGAATAGTTCCTGTAGGTGTTACTACAAGCCACACGGATGTTCCGGAGCCTGTGTTTCTTGAGTAGGTCAAAGGAGACCAGTTAGTTCCATCCGCGCTTACTTCAACCTTTAATTCATTACTGCCTGCATTGGTTCCTTTCTGGTGGCCAAATGACAGTGTCAGGTTTTGGTATCCGGCAGTGTTGATTCCACTCACGATAAGAGTTTTAGCTGGTGTACCAGAGGCTGTTGTGAAGGCTCCTAAGAATACACAGCCCTGTCCGCTTGCACCAGTATAATCAGACGGAGTAGTAGATCTCACATCTGCAGTTCCAGAATAGGTAAAGGGACTGGTGTTTTGAAAACCTGTGTAAGCTGTAAGCAAAGTTGTCGCAGACGGATTGCCAAAGTTTTCTGAATAGATTACTGTCTGTGCAAATAACACAGATGTTACTAAAAAAGATAGTAAAGAATAAATATTTTTCATAAAAAGGTTTTTAAATGGCTGCAAATATATAATTTTTATAAATCACAAATATATTCTTCGTGTAAATTATTTATTTGAAAATGTCTATTTTTAAACTTTGAAATAAAGATAAAGATGCAATTCTCCGGACAGATTCTTAAAATGATTTCCCAAAACGGAAAACCGATCCAATATTACCTGAACCTAAAAAATGATCTCATTAATATGAATCAGCTTTTTGGAAAAAACATCTATATAAAACATATTGGCTATCAATGTGTGAACTGTAGTAATGATGAGAAAATCTACCGGATGGGATTCTGCAAAAAATGTTTCTTCGAAAGTCCTTACGCCAGTGACACCATTATCCGTCCGGAACTCTCGACCGCCCATCTTGGTATTGCCGAAAGAGATCTGGATGTGGAAAAAGAAATTCAGCTGGTTCCACACATTGTTTATC
>JAEXJU010000288.1 GCA_023448955.1 Bacteroidota bacterium | reverse complement strand
ACTGAAAGCCGATGGCGGAATTATCCTTACCGCTTCCCACAACCCAAAACAATGGAATGCACTGAAGCTCCTCAACGAGAAAGGCGAATTTATCAGCGGAGAAAATGGCGCAGAAGTTTTGGCTTTGGCAGAAAACGAAGATTTTAATTACGCTGAAGTCGATGATTTGGGGAAATATGAAACCAGAGACGACGCTTTCGATATTCACATCAAACAAATTTTGGACTTGCCGACTGTAGATGCAGAAGCCATAAAATCAAAAAAATTCAAAGTGGTTTTAGATGCCGTTAATTCCACTGGTGGGATTTCTATTCCGCCACTTTTGGAAAAATTAGGTGTTGAAGTTGTAAAGTTATATTGCGAACCAACTGGCCATTTCCCTCATAATCCCGAACCTTTGAAAGAACATCTGGGCGATATTTGCGATATGGTGAAAAAAGAAGGTGCAGATATGGGAATTGTAGTAGATCCTGATGTAGACAGGCTGGCCTTGATAGACGAAAAAGGCGAAATGTTTGGCGAAGAATACACATTGGTTGCCGTTGCAGATTACCTTTTGAAAAACAAAAACGGTGTGGCTATTTCTAATCTTTCTTCAAGTCGTGCTTTGAGAGATGTTGCGAAAAACCATAACTCCGAATATTTTGCAAGTGCAGTGGGCGAGGTAAATGTTGTGAATCTGATGAAAGAAAAAAATGCAGTCATTGGAGGAGAAGGAAACGGTGGAATCATCTATCCAGATTTACATTACGGACGAGATTCTTTAGTGGGAATTGCTTTATTTTTGACACATCTCGCAAAAGAAAATAAAACTGTTTCTGAACTTAGATCAGGTTATCCAGCTTATTTTATGGGTAAGAAGAAGATCGAACTGACGCCGGAAATCGACGTTGATGCTCTGCTGGTTAAAGTTCAGGATGAATTTAAAAACGAAGAAATATCAACTGTAGATGGTGTAAAAATTGATTTTGCTGAAAACTGGGTTCATCTAAGAAAATCAAATACCGAACCAATTATCAGGATTTACACCGAAGCATTTTCTCAGGAAGAAGCCGATCAATTGGGCGATGATATGATTGCGAAGATCAGAAGTTTGATATAAAATATTTTTATTAATTTTATTTAAAAATTAGATAAAATGCTTACCCTTAATACGATTCTTGAAGAAATCAAAGATGTTCCGATTAATAAATTGGAAGAGCTTCACCTTTTTATCAAGGAATTAATTTCAAAGAATGAAAATTACGACGAAATGAAATTAACGGATTGGCAAATAGAATTAATTAAAGAAGGAGAGAAAGATATTGAGGAAGGTAGAGTAATATCACACGAAGATTTTTTGAAGTCTTACGGTAGATGAGAAAGATAGAATGGACAAATCGAGCAAGAAAAGAGTTTGACAATACATTTAATTTTTGGATTAACCACAATAAATCGGATGTCTATTCTGAAAAATTATTAGACGAAACTCTTAGAAAGATCAATCTTATTGCAGAAAACCATTTAGTCGGTGAAGTCGTCTCTCGAAATTCAAGAAGAGTTTTGGTGCTTGAAAATTTCTCAATTGTCTATCGAGCTACTAAGAACACCATAAAAATTAACGCATTTTTCGACAACCGCAGAAATCCAAATTCTTTATAAAAATTAAAGGAAGCAAAATTTGCTTCCTTTTTTTATTTCTATTAAAAATTAATATTCCATTTTCCTCAGCTTCTTAGATGTTGCTCCAATAAATAGAGCCGTGAGAACCGTCATCGCTCCACCAAAAACTACGGATCGTACAACGCCCATAAGTTTTGCGGTTAATCCGCTTTCGAACTGTCCCAGTTCGTTGCTAGACATAATGAAAATTGAGTTCACGCTTAAAACTCTGCCACGGATTTCTTCCGGAGTTTTCAGCTGAACAATCGTTCCTCGTATTACCACACTCACACCATCCAAAATACCACTCAAAACCAAAAACCCAAAAGAAAGCCAATACATTTTGGATAATCCAAATCCGATGATACACAACCCGAAACCTGCTGCAACAAAAAGAAGGATTTTACCCTGATTTTTTCGGAGAGGAACCAAAGACAATGTAATAATAATCAGCATCGATCCAATATCAGAAGCCGCATTCAACAGTCCGAAACCTTCCGAACCAACTTTCAGAATATCGCTTGCAAAAACCGGAATCATCGCAACTGCACCTCCAAAAAGTACCGCAAACATATCCAACATTTGTGCACCTAATATTTCTTTGGTTTTGTAGATATAAACCAAACCTTCTTTCACACTTTCTATAATTTTTACATCTTTTTTCTGATTCTCAGACTGCTGCTGATTGATCGTCAAAAAAAACAATGATGCTAAAATGATACTTGCGACAATGACAACAATAGTCCACTTTATAGAAATCAAAGCAATCAAAAAACCGCCCAAAGCGTGACCTGATACCGATGCCGTAAGAAATGTAGCCTGATTAAGCGTTACAGCATAAGGCAAGTTTTCCTGTTTTACAATTCTTGGAACCATACTCGGAACCAGCGGCCCAAGAAACGAACGGCAAATGCCCGTAAAAAAAATAACCGCATAAATAAAATAAGTAGTTTGGTGACCCGATAAATCCATAAAACCGCCCCAAAATGCAGGAATCAGCAATAATCCAATCAGAAAAACATAACAGTAAACACAAGTGAGGAGAAGTTTTTTCTTCTCATTCATATCAATAATATGACCTGCATACAAAGCACAGGAAACCGCAGGTACAACCTCCGAAAGACCAATCAATCCAATGGAAAAAGGATCTTTTGTGAGTTGATAAACCCACCAGCCAAGCAATGTTGCCAACATACGAAATGCAATAATCAGAAAAAATCTTCCAGTTAAAAGATTGCGAAATTCTACGTTTTTCAAAACGCGAAGCGGTGTAAAAGAAATCATTTTACAAAAGTAAGCGATAGCTCAGAACTAAGCATTAATTTTCAAAATTTTATCTTAGCAGGATGAATTGGATTATACTCATCATCGCAGGACTTTTCGAGACCGGATTTGCAACCTGTCTTGGCAAGGCACAAGAAACATCCGGCAGAGAAAGCATCTACTGGTGGATTGGTTTTTTTCTTTGCCTCTTCACCAGTATGTTTTTGATGTTCAAGGCTATTTCCGGGCAAAATGCCTTACCCATCGGAACTGCATATGCGGTTTGGACGGGAATTGGCGCTGTAGGAGGTGTCATTGTCGGGATTTTCATTTTCAAAGAACCGGCAACATTCTGGCGTTTGTTTTTTGTATTTACGCTGATAGCCTCTATTGTTGGTCTGAAAGCCGTTAGTCATTAAATTTTCAGGAGCTTAATCCCGCTATCCGCTCATACTCCTCGTGCCAAAAATGCCAACGCACAAACCCATCGCTATACCAAGCAACTGCGGGGTAACCGCTGCTATCGGGGCTAGATGATTTGCCAGTCAATCGACGTTTCTACTAAAATCCACACTTTATCAAACTCCCAAATCTTTGAAAAAGCTTAATTTTTTTTATAATTTAAATACTGACAAAAAATCTCCAATTTTTCTGTCATTGGCCAGTCGCGGAATTTTGTTTTGGCCACCCAATTTTCCTTCGGACTTGGCATAATCCTGAAAAGCATTTTTCTTCAACTTAGTAATGACCAATGGTTGCAGGATATTTCCTGAAATAAGATCATCATAATAAGTATTCCGTTGTCTAAGTTGAAAATCCAGTTCGGATTTGAAAGTTTCAAAATTTTCAGGTTCTTTTTCAAACTCGATGAACCATTCGTGATAAGGCAAACCTTCTGCTGGATTGACTTGTGGCGCAAGATGAAACTCTGTAATCTGAGCAGGAAATTTCTCAACTGTTGACTTCAAAGCTTCTTCCACTTCAAATGCAATGACGTGTTCCCCGAATGCTGAAGTAAAATGTTTTGTTCTTCCGGAAACTAAAATTCTGTATGGATTTCTATCAATAAAGCGCACAACATCACCAATAGAATAAGCCCAAAGTCCTGAATTAGTGGTCAGGATCAAAGCATAATCTTTATTCAGCTCAACATCTTTTATTGTCAGTCGTTCTGCATTGTGTTTGCCGTATTGTTCCAGTGGAATAAATTCGTAGAAAATCCCGTGGTTGGTTAGAAGCAACAATCCTTCTTTTGTATAATCATCCTGAAACGCAAAAAAACCTTCTGATGCCGGAAACGTCTGGACAATATCAACTGGTTTCCCCAGCAATTCCTGCATTTTATCGCGATAAGGTTCGTAATTTACACCGCCTGTGATGATTAATTGAAGATTCGGGAAGATTTGGGTGATTTTTCTCTCCCTAAATAACTCTCCGGAAGCGAGGGACTTTTTTTTCTGACTTTCAATCAGCTTTTCAAAATACATTATCAGCCAAGGCGGAATTCCGGAAATCAGGGTCATATTTTCGTTCTCGGTTTCTTCCACAATTTTATCGACTTTGGTTTCCCAATCTTCTATGCAATTGGTTTCCCAGCTTGGCAATCTGTTTTTTTGGAGATAATTCGGGATGTGATGCGCCACGATTCCTGATAATCTTCCGGTTTTTACACCATTCATTTCTTCCAATTCCGGAGAACCCTGAAGAAAAATCATTTTTCCATTTACAAAATCTGCATTATTTTTCTTTTCGATGTAATGAAAAATTGCACTTTGCGCAGCCGAAATCTGGAAAGGCATAGCTTCTTTGGAAATCGGGATGTATTTGGAGCCAGACATTGTACCTGAAGTTTTGGCGAAATATTCCGGCAAGCCTGGCCAAAGGATTTTGGATTGCCCTTTTTTGACTTTCTCTATGTATGGTTTCAGATCTTCGTAATCTGCAACAGGAACATTTTTTTGGTAATCTTCAATTGATTTTATCGATTCAAATTGATGTTCTCTTCCAAATAAGGTTTTCTCCGCCGTTTTTACCATATCTAAAAGTAAATCCTGCTGATTCTGAATCGCATTGGATTTAAAATTCTTGGATTTCCCGATATGTTGTTTTGCCCAGATGAGCGCAATATTTTTCTTGATGAAATTTAGCATTGATGAAATTTTCAATTGTCAAATTTAGAAGTAATCTTTTATATAAGGAGATTTTAGGAATTTTATTTTTTGAACACAAAGTCCACAAAGATTTATTATTTATCATTAAAATGGTTTATGGCCACAAAGGCGCTTCGCTTATATAATTTTGGATGACTAATGTTGTTTTTATGTTTAAGTTTGTTTTATGTTGAATCTGCGCCCCGGACTGAGTGGAGCTCTTTTTGTGAGGAGGCACGACGAGCAAAAAAGCGGGAACGGAGTACGGAAAAAGGCGCCCAAAATAAAATTAAATAATGTTGAGATTCAAAGATTTAAAATTTCTGAATTAATATTGTGATTTTCAAAGAAATTGTTTACTTTTGCACCTCGAATAATTATAAAAATTTATAAACAATGTTTGCAATTGTAGAAATAGCAGGGCTTCAATACAAAGTTGAGCAAAACCAAAAGTTGTTTGTGAACCGTTTGAAAGGAGACAAAGGAGCGAAAGTTTCTTTTGACAAAGTTCTTCTTACTGTGAACGGTGCAGTGACTGTAGGTGCCCCGGCTGTAAGCGGTATCACCGTAGATGTAGAAATTCTTGACCAGGTTCAAGCTGACAAAGTAATCGTTTTCAAAAAGAAAAGAAGAAAAGGTTATGCTAAGAAAAATGGTCATAGACAGCAATTAACTCAAATTTTGGTAACTGGTATTACTGGATTTGACGGTGCGAAAAAAGAGGCTAAAAAAGCTGCTCCTAAGAAAGCTGCTAAAGCTGAAGTAACAGAAACCAGCGAATCTGCTGAATAATTTTTAATCCAAAAAAGCTTAAAATAAAATGGCACACAAGAAAGGAGTCGGTAGTTCCAAAAACGGTAGAGAATCTCACTCTAAAAGACTAGGTGTTAAGATTTTCGGAGGTCAAGAAGCTATTGCCGGTAACATCATCATTAGACAAAGAGGTACGCAACACCACCCAGGTGAAAACGTTGGAATGGGTAAAGACCACACTTTGTTCGCATTGGTAGACGGTAAAGTAGTTTTCAGAAAGAAAGCAAACAACAGATCTTTTGTTTCTGTTGAACCAAACGCATAATCAACAGCGTTTTATAAAATAAAAAATCCCGACTTTTCAGTTGGGATTTTTTATGTGATTTTTTAGATTACATTGACTCTAATTGTTCTTCTGTGAACTCCATATTGTGGAATACGTTCTGAACATCGTCATCTTCCTCAAAGCGCTCCAGCATCTTCATATTGGCTTTGAATTGTTCATCTGTCATTCCTTTTGTATTGTTGGGAATTCTCTGTAATTCGGCACTTTTTGCCTCGATTCCGAGTTCATCTAATTTGTGAGACATCGAACCGAAATCTTCGAAAGCTGTTGTAATCAACACTTCGTTTTCGTCCTGATCAATTTCTTCTGCGCCACCGTCAATCATTTCCATTTCGAAATCATCCCAATCAGATTTGATCTGAGCCTTATCGATCGTGAAAATACCCTTTCTGTCGAAGATAAAAGCTAATTCCCCGTTCTTACCAAGGTTACCGTCAAACTTGTTGAAAATCGCTCTTACATTAGCAACCGTTCTTGTAGAGTTGTTAGTAGT
>JAEXJU010000287.1 GCA_023448955.1 Bacteroidota bacterium | reverse complement strand
CTGCATTTCCATTGGCATCCACACTCAGATCGAACCAATTTCCCGCTTTTTTATACTTTACTTTGTGATCAGATGTATCATAAACAATTGTTCCGTCTACCACCGTATTACTTCCTGTATATCCTGTTATAAAAGGAGAAGAATTACTGGTTCCTGTCACCCAAGGAAGAACCACACCTCTTTTATCGGCAGTGTCTGGTCCGAATTCAAGAGAAATTCCTGGATTAGGCGTGATGTTATCCGATAGCTTTGTGATTTCTGATTTTCCAATAGCTACCTGAGAATATGCCATTGTAGAAACACCCATCAACACTAAAATAATTGTCTTTTTTTTCATAGCTGTAATTTTATTTTTTGTTAAATTTTGATTTTTATTGAGATTTCCAATGGTGGCAAGATTGTACTGCCACCCGTTTGGAAAACTCCTCCTATATATTAAATTGTGTTTATATTAATTAGGGCATGCTTGTGTGGTCATACAATGCCATTGGAAAGTAGAACCACCATTATTTGAGGTATACATTTTCAGGCAGTTGTTGGTTTTATCATAAACCATCATCCCTTCAACTGGATTAGTAATCACCAGTGTTGTCCCATCATCTGCAACAGGCTGGTTGCTCGCATTAAATCTTACCCTGTTCACCACGAGACCTTTGGTCTTACCTTCTAAAACCGTCCAAGCGCTTTGTCTCACTGTTGGCCAATTATTGCTATCAGTTCCCGCTCTTCCTAAAGAGGTAATACCGTGTTTCGTAGGATAGATGTTACCTGCGTCTAAAACTGCTGGTTTGTAGCAATATGCAGTATTTACAATAACCGCAGTTGCAGGACTATAACATATTGCTAAACCGTCATAAAAAGCAGCATAATAAGTTGTACCTGCAACTATTGCTGTAGAATTTGCCAATTTGTTAGCATCTGTAGCTGGAGTTGCAGAGTGAATTGTAATCACTGTACCTGCTGGTTTATTGCTAGCCGATAATAAAGCGATTAAATCTCCTACAGTAGCAGGATTAGATGTAATACTTGTACTTGCTAAAGCAGGTGCGGCAGTACCAGATTGACAGGTCATACATCCCCAATAAACATTATTTGGAAGCTGAAGAGGAACAGTATATCCATTGGTATCAAGCAAAGGTAAGGTGGATGTAGAAGGCGATGGACTATCTGGAGTTGGATAATAATACAACCCAGTATCAAAATCAGGATAACCTACTACATATAGCTTGTTGTCTGGTCCAATTTTAACACCACTTAATCCAGTAACAGTTGCCAATTGACTAGAAGAGGATGTTTGTAGGTCATAATACATTAATTTACTATAATCCACAGCATAATAAATGTATCTGCCATTTGGTGATAATGCTACTGAATAACCAACAGAGCTATCATTATCAGGTGAGCCAGTAGAATAAGTTACTTTGACATCCCAAGTACCCAATGTACCAGTAGAAGGATCAAAGTTTGCTAATCCTACTTTATTATGTCTTGCAATAAGTACTTTATTAGAAGTTCTTGGATCCCACGAAATAAAGGAACTCACAGCAATATAGGAAGAATTTACTCCCGTCAAATTAGTAACATCGGTTGATGAAACTGGCGTAGAGTTAAATCCTGATGCTTTAGAATACAAATATGACTTTACTTTTTGATCTGTAGTATTTACCAAGATCCAATAATCATTACCATTGGTATGGGGAATTACCTCAAGCCCTTCGTAAATAGTTCCATTAGGTAATAATGCTGTTAAATTGGTTAAAGTATTAGTTACCAGATCATATTTTGACATATTTAAACCTCCAGGACTATTCCAACTGGTGTTTCCTAAAATTAGAAAACTCTGTCCCAAAATACCATTAGGATCTGGAATTACTGCCGCTGCTTCCCCTGCTGATTTACCACCACCTACACTTGTACCTGTAGCTGCAACACCATCTGAACCTCTAAACAAGGTGTTCCCATCCGTAGCAAAAAGAAACTTCTTGGTAACAGGATGCGTAACTGTTGTGTTTCCTTCATAACCAAGACCATTTAAGTTTACATAAGAAAGATATCCGTTTCCGTAGCCTGTAGATGGAGTAGATAAAACTGGTGTTCCTGTCTTAAAATCAATAATTAAAGGATTTATAGGCGTTCTGAATCCATCTGCCAACCACCAAGTTTGCTGTGCAGCATAAGGGTCTGGTGAACAAACGAAACAAGGATTGATTGTAGCTATAACTGCAGAAGAGGCAGGGCTGTAACAATTAGCAACACTATCATAATAAAAAGCATAATACGTTCCTGCTGTTGCCTGTGTTACTTGAGTTCCAGATAATGCAGTACCTGTATGACTGTTGTTTGTAAACCAAACTAAGCTGGTGCCAGCAGGAGCTATACTTGTATGTGCTGTATTAAGATCAACAGTATTGGAAGGGCAAGTATTTGTAATATCGTGAACAATTGGTTTTGAGTTACCTGCCTGACAAACCGCCTGCACTGATGCACCGCTAAGAACAATCGTTGAACCAGCATATCCTCCATTTCCATTAATTGTAAGTTGTGTATAAGAAGATGGTGAGGTAATTTGGAAAAAGCCACCAGTTTGATAATTTACACTACCTCCAATCACACCGTTTGTAATAATTTGATTTGAAGAAACATTTACATCACAACTAGTGTGTGTTATAGAAACTGCCCCACCATTAGAATTAAATATAAAATTTTCATAATAATCGACTCCAGTGATTGAAAACACCAAATTATTAACAGGTGCACTGAAATTTAAAGTAATACTCCAAGCGGTGCTGGCTGAAGGTGTACTAGAACTTGACCCAACTACAAGCTGTCCTGAAACTGTTGTTAGCTCAGGAGATGTAGCTATAGGCAAACAAGGAGTTTTAGGTATCGCGAAAAAAGAGGGATTGAATGCATCGCCGGTTTTTGTTGTAATAATTGTAACTCCATTTGTGGTTACACTTCCATTAGCTGGTATTGTAACAGGAGAACTAAAACTTTGTGCATTAAAAAGAGCCGAATTAATGACCAGTAGCCAAGTTAAAATTTGTATTAATTTAATCATTTGTTTCTTTTAATTTTTTTTCGATTTTTATGTGTTTGTTTTTATAGATAGCAATGCGCCATAGCATCATAAATTATTAATATTGAGAACTTAAATTCTGGACATCCATATATACATATTGACATCCCTCGGGATATTCAGTTTTTTTCTGATTCTGTATTTTTTTCCCTCCACAGCTCTTGTAGATATTTTCTTGAATTGAGCTATCTGCTTGGTTTGCAAATTCAGCTTAATGTAGGCGCAGAACTCAATGTCTGAGAATTTTAAAGCAGGATTAATTTGCAGCAATTTCTCGCTGAAGTCCGGGTAAACTTCTAAAAAAGCAATGTAAAATGAAGTGTTGTCTTCATAAATGAGCCTTAGCAGTTTGCCAATTGAATTCACTACTCTGCTTTCAGGTAGCGATAAGAATGAATGATTTTCTTCCATCATTTGTGTTTTTCTTTTTTTTGGAATAGGTACGTCAATACGCTGGACCATCAGACAGACTGATTATCCTAAGATTACACGATAAATTATTTGTATTTTTAAAGATCCTACGAGCCATCACATAGTGAGAAACTCATTAAAGTATTGAAGTCGGCGGTCTCACCATATATTTACCGGAGAAATGGCTGGTAATAATATAAGGATCTGAATAAATAAAATTCTGTTTTATAACAAAATGTAATTTTCCAGTATTAGTTTTAGTTAATGAGATTAAAGCCTTTATAATCAACTGACTATTGTTTGCCGTAAAAACAACTTTTTCTTTTTGATTCTGAGATAGAGAACCTGAGCTTTGTGAAGAATGATAATATTCCTGAGGAATCTGTTCTTTAAAATTAGGAATCCGTTTTTTTTCAATTTTAGGCTTTTTTACAGCTTTTGCAGAAGTAATACTGTTTTTTTTCTTTATTTCTTTTTTGATTTCTACATTACTAAAGGCCTCTATATTATAGACCACAGCTCCTTCCGAAATATAAAGAACGGCCTCTTTTTTCGATTCGTTTTCTGAATGTATAATCACAGGGCTTTCAGCATTCAATGAATCTGAGTCATCATAAATCAATACTTGTCCTGATGTTAAAATTTTATCATCAGAAATAGGATTTGACGGAAGAGGCTTACCTGAAAAAGTATTTGCAAAAACAATATAAATAAACACCAATAATAGAGTTACCTTTTTCAGGATAACTTCAAAATTTGTCGGTTGTTTAAGTTTTGTTCTTTGCAACTTTGTAGATTTTACATTGGAAAAATAGGGATACTTTTTTCCAATGGACAAAAATACTTTTCATCTTTCAATCTGAAATATTTTTGAGTTCTCGGTGTTTCACACAAACTACACGATACTACACGAAGTGCTGATTTTTATTGATTTTTAGAGCTTTACATAAAAAAATACTATAATTGGGTTACAACTTAGACAACCAGATATACATATTTTCATCTATAGAAATATCTAGTTTTTTCCGGATTCTGTATTTCTTGCCTTCTACTGCTCTTACAGATATATTTTTAAGAACCGCAATTTGTTTAGTATCCAGATTAAGTTTTATATAAGCACAATATTCTATATCCGACGCTTTTATTGTAGGATTGATATCTAGAAGTTTTTTTGCAAAATCCGGGTAAACTTCTAAAAAAGTGAGATAAAATGAAGAATCATTTTTTAGTGCAAGATCAATGAGATTATTATAGGGATTCGTTTTCAAAACGGAATTGGGCTCAGAAGCCAGTTTTGCTATCGTTTCTTTTTGCTTGCGTTTTTTATTGAAATAAAATTTTCTAGCACCCACTCCTGTAAAAAAGACAATAAAAATCGTAAAGAATAAATAATAAAGAGTCCTGTTTTGGTTAGGACTATCATTATTGATATCATTAACGTCGTTGTTAGTATACAACGTAGGCTTCACCTCACTTAATCCTTTGTTTTCTTCTATGCGAAAACTATCTTTCAGATCGTTAGACTTTTCTAAAAACAAAGCTTGCTTCTCATGATCTTTTTTCTCTCCATAGATTTTTGCCACTTTGGAATACAACTCTTTTGTTCTTGCATTATATCCAAGCTCTTCTCCTATTTTTATTGCTTTATTATAACTTACTAGTGCACTGTCACTTGAAGAATCTCTATATCGCTTAAGATTATACTCCACATCACCTTTTGCTTCATAATAATCCGCTCCAATATATGTAATCTCTCCTACAGTCTTGAGCTGATGTTTTGCAATTTTCAGATATTTCAGTGCTTCTTCGTACCTTTTTAACAAAATGAGGGAGTTTACCACCAAATTTGCTGAATAGAGAATCCTTTTCGCACGGTTTTTATTATTTTGAATTAATACTGATTCTTTATAAAGTTTTTTTGAAATCGACAACAAAGAATCGGCATAAGACGATTTCGGAAATTTTGATTTCTCGAAATTATACCACTGGTAGATGTAAATTTCAGTCTTTGAGTTTCGCCTTTTCTCTACATCCTCTATTTCATATAAATATCTTTCTGCCCGATTAAGTACTTTTTTGGCCTGAGAATAATTTTTATCCATAAAGAAAATCTTAGCCTCAAGGCAATTGGCATAAGTGTAATCTTCATATTTTTCTGCATCCAAAGACAGTGTCTTCAGATATCTCAAGTATTGAAGCGCTGAAACAAAATCTAAATAAGAAGTTTTTATTTCTACAATTCTGCTTAGCAATTTTATCTGTCCATCTGTATAATCTAATTCTTTAGCATGGTTGTAGAGATCCGTCAGCTTTAAAAGCCCTTCATTATTAAAAAATTTAGGATCCCAAAGAACATTGGTTATACTGTCAATTTTTTTCCTTTCAGTATAATCTTGCGAATAAAAAAATCCCGCACAAAAAACAACCAATATGAAAATTATTTTTTTCTGCATACCAATCTGATTTTTTTGCAAATATATAAATAATTACTTATTTTTATAACATATTAATAAATATAGATTTATATTAACTAATTAATCACATCATTGAAGTAAAGTTTTTTCCAAATAATCAAAACTTATACAACCGATCCGAAATTATCTTACATCAAGATAAATTGATTATCAACATTGTACATTTGCTAAAGAATTAAAACAAACAAATTCTGAATCACAATATTAACAACACTAAACAATCAACAAAATGAGTACACTAAAATTAAAAGACGGAACAGAGATTTTTTACAAAGACCAAGG
>JAEXJU010000113.1 GCA_023448955.1 Bacteroidota bacterium | reverse complement strand
GTTGCTATCAGGCCGCCCCACATAGCTGCACTGTTGCTCACAAAATAGTCACGCAAAAAAAGATAACCACCGTGATTTTCAGCTTTCAGGTAATAAATACCTCCGTCGTATGATTGACCTTTATCTTCTGAATTGAATTTCTTCAAAAGATTTACCACATGGATGTATAAATCTTTCCCGTCAGAAATTGCAAATGCTTTCTTGAATTTCTTTCCTTTATCATCCATATCATTAAAACGATATGCAACCTGATCTGTGGTGTAAGCTTGAGAAAGGTTCATTTTTTTAGAAGGCGTTTTACTTCTGAAGTCTTCAAAAGTCTCATAAACACCTTTTGGATAGTCTGCCACATTAAAGTGTTGTGCTGACACGATTGTACTTGTGATTCCCAGTACTAATGCAAAGAGTTTTTTCATTGATTTTTTTTGCAAATATATTTTATTTACATTCGCAAAAAAAACTATGAAGCACTTTTTATTGATTATTGTTACGGTATTTGCAATTTCTTGTGAACCTGTTTATAAAGCAGAAAACACAGCACAGATCATAAAGCAGCACAAAAAAATTGCCATTCTACCAACAAGGGCATTGATTGAAATCAAAAATACTGGAGAAGCCGACAAAATAAAAGCACAGGAAAAGCTTGAAGGTCAAAAGCTACAATCTGGTCTATATGACAGGTTTCAGGAAAGAATCAAGATAAAAAATCTTGATATTGTAGTTCTACCCAATGATTCTACAAATAAGATATTAAACAAAAATAATATCATAATTTCACAAACATCTTATCAAAAGATTGCAGAACTTCTTAATGTAGACGCTATTGTAGTTTCAAAAGTTTCAATGGCAAAGCCATTAACCAATGCAGAAGCGTTTTTCTCATCGCTTTTGGCTGGTCCTGGCTTCAATTCTAAAGTTACAACTGCAGATATATCGATTATTGACAGATCCAGCGGAAGAATGTTCTGGAATTTTACATGGGAAAACTCAGGGACATTTGTTTCTGCAGATGCACTAACAAAATCCTTGATGAAATCCGCAGTAACCAGATTTCCTTATAATCCTGATACAAAATAACAAAAAAGAGTTTCATATTTTTGAAACTCTTTTTTTATTTGAATTTATTTCTCTCAGATTGAGCTGATTTTGCAGATAAAAGAATCTGCAGTATTTGCTTAATCTGGGAGAATTTTTATTTAATGCCTATGATGAATTCTTTTCCTTTCGTTTCCCAATCTTCATTCTCCAACAGAATTTTTACAAAAGCAGTCCCGATGATGCCGCCTTGTGCTTTTTCTGTTACATTCTCAAAGTCTTCTTTATTCTTAATTCCAAAACCGATGAAGACAGGATTTTTCAAATTCAATAAAGCCAGTCTGTCCAGATAGTCTTCGTTTTTCAAAACTGCATTTGCGTTTCCTGTTGTAGATGAGGAACTCACGGCGTACAAAAATCCCGAACTCAAAGAATCCAAATATCTGATGCGCTCTTCTGAAGTTTCCGGCGTTACAAGGAAAGTGAAATTAAGTTTGTATTTTTTCAGGATTTCGCCATAATTTTTTTCAAAGGCAACGGGTGGCAAATCCGGAATAATCAGTCCTGAAACGCCTACTTCTGCACATTTCTGACAAAAGTTCTCAAATCCAAATTGAATAACAGGATTCAGATAGCCCATCAGTATTTTCGGAATCGTCACAGATTCTTTGATTTCAGCCAATTGCTCGAATAGTTTTCTGATAGACATTCCATTTTTCAGAGCCAAAGAATGTGCATCCTGAATGACTGGTCCGTCTGCAACAGGATCAGAATAAGGAATCCCGATTTCCATCATATCCGCCACCGATTCCTGAATTAGTTTGGCAATTTTTCCCGTGTCTTCCAGCTTTGGAATTCCTGCTGTGAAATATATGTTTAGTTTTTTCATAAGTTTGTTAATTGTTGTTGGTTGTCAGTTGATAGTTAAAAGTTTAATATATGACAGCTTTAACAGCCATCAACCAAAAACTATCAACTGTCAACCAAATTTTTCAAATACGTTTCCATATCCTTATCGCCACGGCCAGAAAGACAAATCACAACCACATCATCTTTCTCAAATTTCTTCTTGTCCAAAACTGCCAAAGCGTGCGCACTTTCTAAAGCAGGAATAATGCCTTCTATTTTTGTCAGTTCAAAAGCGCATTTCAAAGCTTCATCATCATTAATACTAAAAAACTCCGCACGGCTGGTTCTGAATAAATTGGCGTGCATCGGCCCAATTCCGGGATAATCCAAACCTGCTGAAATGGAATGAGGCTCTGTTACTTGTCCGTCTTCAGTTTGCATCACCAAACTCTGGCTTCCGTGTAAAATCCCAATGGTTCCCAAAAAAGTTGTTGCAGCAGATTTACCTGAATGGACACCCAAACCGCCAGCTTCAGCCGCAATTAATTTTACACTTTCCTCATTCACGAAATGATAAAAAGTTCCAGCCGCATTACTTCCGCCACCCACGCAAGCGATGACATAATCCGGATTTTCTCTCCCGATTTTTTCATTTAGTTGTTCTTTGATTTCCTTTGAAATCACACTTTGGAATCTCGCCACCAAATCCGGAAACGGATGTGGACCAACCACACTTCCAATAATATAATGTGTTGTAGATGGATTGTTAATCCAATCTCTCAAGGCTTCATTCACTGCGTCTTTCAATGTTTTTGAACCCGACGTTGCAGGAATCACAGTTGCGCCCAGCATTTTCA
>JAEXJU010000332.1 GCA_023448955.1 Bacteroidota bacterium | reverse complement strand
GTTTGGAGCAACCTCGTTATGACGCGTGGTTACAGGAATTCCCAGTTTCATACATTCGATTTCCAATTCCTTCATAAAGTTCATTACTCTTGTAGGAATCGAGCCAAAATAATGGTCTTCCAACTGTTGTCCTTTTGCCGGCGAATGTCCTAACAAAGTTTTTCCAGTCAAAACCAAATCCGGACGAGACTGATACAAGGCTGTATCTACAAGGAAATATTCCTGTTCCCAACCCAAAGTTGGAGAAACTTTCGTTACATTTTTATCGAAGTAAGACTTCATCACATCAGTCGCAGCTTCGTCCACAGCGTTTAATGCTCTTAATAATGGTGTCTTATAATCTAATGTCTCACCAGTGTAAGAAATAAAGATGGAAGGAATACAAAGTGTAGTTCCCATAATAAAAGCTGGGGAAGTCGGATCCCAAGCAGTATAACCTCTCGCTTCGAAAGTATTTCTGATACCACCATTAGGGAAAGAAGAAGCATCCGGCTCCTGCTGAATCAACATACCGCCGCTGAATCTTTCGATGGCTCTTCCACCTTCAATGGGCGTAAAAAAAGAATCGTGTTTTTCGGCAGTCGCACCTGTAAGTGGCTGGAACCAGTGTGTGTAGTGCGTCACACCTTTTGACATTGCCCAGTCCTTCATTGCAACAGCAACCTGATCTGCAATGTGTCTCTGGATTTTACTGCCTTTTTTAATAGCATCCATAATAGACTGGAATGCTTCTTTGGTCAGATATTCTCTCATAGTTTCTTCTGAGAAAACGTTTTGACAGAATAATTCGGACAATTTTGCAGGAACATCCACGAAATTATCTTGTCTGTAATTTCTGAATGGAAGCTCAGCGAGTGCTTTAAATCTTAATGTTGACATAATGTTCAATATTTTAAACAGGGCAAATTTACAAAAAATACAGTTCAAAACTAAAACACCCCTTATTTTTTAATTGATTTTGATAAAATTTTAAACTAACACATTGAAACACCCTATAATTTACCCTCCAACACTATTTAATTATATGAAAATAAAATTACGACTATATCAACTTAATATAAACCTAATTTAATTTTTGAAATCAGCAAGGAAAGTTTAACTTTAAAAACTATTACAAACTCTAGATAAATTATTCATATTCAGAATAAAAGTATTTGATATTCAAATCATTAAGGATTAAAATATGATTTAAAATAAATTTCATAACTTTGCAGACTTTTACAAAAATTTTAATATATGGCAAATTCAAGAGCAAGAGAAACCACAGAAGCTATCGAAAGATTATATGTCTCAATGAGACACCTATTCTATAGAGGATTTTTCAAACCGTCTGGAGTGTCCGGTGAGTCATTAAGAAAACTGTTAATGGTTATCAATCCGGAAATCTACGGAAGTATGAGCATCCCCAATAAAATAGAGCTGGACGGTTTACTTTATGTTCTTGATCGTCTTCCGGAAGGCATCGAAGAATGTTCTTTCATACACCTGACTTCTGACGAAGGTTTTGACAAAGGAAGCTTTGAACCGATTGTTCCTAAGAAAAGACGTAGAAACTGCTACAGAATTGACGAACATCAGATGAACATCGAAGTTCTCCTTGGTCGTTCAGAAATATATGATATCCTGACTCACCTGACATTTCTTTACCTGGAAGCAGACAAAATCAGAAATATCGGTTTCGATTTGGACAATGAAGGCCGCGCCAAGAGAACCTGGAAAATCATTGAAGAAGTTGCCAAAGGCGAAAAAAAATACAGCCGAAAAGAAAAAGAAGTCGCACTAATTCATTTGTCTTCTTTCCTTGGAAGAACTTTTGATGAGACGTTAAATGCTTATAACAGTTTTGGCGACGATAAAAATCCAGACAGACTATTCAAAATAATTTACTGGCTGGGACAAGTAAGCCTGGATGACTGGAAGGAAAACAGAGAAAGAGAAATTTACTTCTCGGCGATTCTTCAGGAAAGAGTTGGCCATCACCTTTTCGGAGAAAGATGGGCAAACAAAATCAAGAAAGTCCTTGTAGAAAATGACCTTCATATGCGTCCGCTTCACATCATCAGTGCGAATATGCACTCGGTGAAAAATATGATTTTTGCTAATGATGCGCTGAGCAAAAAAGGAACAAAAGATGTGGATTACAAACTATTTGCTGACATCAGTAACAAAAAAGAACTTCAGACGAAAGTTCTTGAATATGCTGAAAAACAGGGAATGATTTATATCGATGACAACAGCGGCAGTAATATTGATGTTCAGATCATAGACCTTGCTAAAACTGAACTTAAAAACACGGCTTTTGCCAATCAGAAATTTAAAGGAGATGATGTTATTCTGGTTTTTGATTATGCTTTCGGCGAACAGGCTTTTGAGGTTATGGACGAATTACTAAGACCATACGAAGTGAAGGGCGAGGTTTATATGATGAAAGTGAAGTCGGTTTCCATAATGGGTAAAGCGGGAATCCTGACCGGAGGAAAAGGCGATATTATGATTCCGACTTCTCATATCTTTGAAGGAACTGCTGATAATTACGTTTTCGAAAACGCTCTGAAAGCGACTGATTTTGTGGATGATGAAGTCAAATCTTTTGAAGGCCCAATGATTACCGTTCTTGGGACATCGCTTCAGAATAAAGATATCCTTTCTTATTTTATGACCACTTCTTGGAAAGCCATCGGACTGGAAATGGAAGGTGCGCATTATCAAAAAGCGATTCAGGTGGCGAGCAAAATCCGTCATCACATCTCTCCCGATTTGTTTGTGATGTACGCTTATTACGCTTCTGATAATCCATTAGAAACGGGAAGCACGCTTTCTTCCGGCGGACTTGGATTGACCGGTGTAAAACCAACTTATATGATTACGCATAAAATCATCGAGAAAATTCTTGAGAAGAAATAAAAACTGAAGCCTCCGAAAAATTGGAGGCTTTTTTGTTTTTTGACTCTCGCAGATTGTTCTGATTTCGCAGAATCATTTTTATTGAAATTAGCGTAATCTGCATAATCTGCGAGATATTGAACTCTAAATAAAATTCGCAATTGTGTAAATCAGCAGACCAACCAATCCGCCAACGATGGTTCCATTGATTCGGATGAATTGTAAATCTTTTCCGACTTCCAGTTCCAGTTTACGACTGAGTTCTTTTCCCTCCCAATTACCGACTGTTGTACTGATGAGTTCACCAAAATTCTGAGTGTTTTTCAGAATGTATTTATACGCTGTTAATCTCACCCAGCCATCAATTCGGCTTTGAAATTGCTCGTCGTTTTGAAGATTAATTACAAATTCGTCTATATTTTTTTTGACGTACGCTTTCAGTTTAGAATCTTCCTCCGAAAGTTCATTGATTAATGACGATTTCAGAGATTGCCAAATATCAGATGAATATCGTTTGATTTTATCACTTTGAAGAAAATCTGATTTGATGGATTCAAATTCCGTTTTCCACTTTGGCTCATCTTTCAGTTCTTTCGAAAAATCGAGAATTTTATTGGTGATTTCACCTCTCAACGGATGATTGGGATTTTTCTCTACTTCCAGAAAATAATCGCTCAGACCTTTGGTGATTTTTTCCGCAATTTTATTGTCAATCGATTTCGGAATCAGGAAAAAACTTTCCTTTCCTACCCTTTCAGAAATCATTTTCTGATTTTCAAGAATGTAACTTTTAATTTGAGAGCTGAGGCTGGTGATGATTTTTTGATGATCATTTTTATTGAGAAGATATTCGATCCCATTGCCGATGATGGAATTCAGCTGTATAGAACCTGCCATTTCCTCAGCCTTTCCAGAGATGAATTTTACAACAGCCTCATCATCCAATTTGTTGACAATATCTTTAAGAATCGATGACAATTCATTAATCAAAACAATTTGATTTTTCTCCTTGGACAACCAATCACCCACGTAAACCGAAACTTTTAGTTTCTGAATATATGGGCGAATATTTTCCGGAGAAAGAAAGTTATCGACCACAAAATTCCCAAGATTATCACCGATTTTTTCTTTTGAATTTTCGATGAGGTTAGTGTGCGGAATTTTAAGCCCTAATGGATAATTGAAAAGTGCCGTAACAGCAAACCAATCCGCCAGAGCGCCTACCATCGCTGCTTCCGAAAATGCTCTTATGTAGCCAATCCAATGCGAATGACTTTGTTTCTGCAAAATGGTCATCGCTGTAAAAGTCATCATCATCAGGATAAATAATCCGGTTGCTAATGTCTTGTATTGCCTGAGCTGCTGTTTTTTCTGTTCATCATTCATATCTGCGAAAAATCGAAAATCGTTCCAAACAAAATTATCAATATTTGATTAAATTAAATATTTTTACAGTAAATCTATTAAGAATGTTAAAAAAGATCTTTAAGGTTTTCCTAATCGCCATTGCTGCTATAATTCTACTCATATACGTCACAGGTTACAGTTATTTGTTTCGTGGGATAAGACTTACTTATCTGAAGGGTGAAAATAGTTCTACGATAGATGACGGAAAATATTTTCCTTCGAAGATTATTTCTAAAGGACAACCAAAACCGTGGCCTACAGATGATTTTTACAATAAAATAAAACTTACACGTTCTCTGCAAAAACATCTTGAAGAAACAGAAACCACAGCTTTCCTGGTAGTGAAAAACGGAAAGATCTTTCAGGAACATTATTGGTCTGGCTATGGAAAATACAAAGCGAGCAATTCTTTTTCTTTAGCTAAAACAATGACGGTTCTTCTTCTGGGAAAAGCTATTGATGATGGTAGAATTGTAAATGCAGATCAGAATTTCTCGGATTTTTACCCTGAGTTTAATTCTAATGATTTTGGTAAGAACCTAACCCTCAGAAATCTGGCTTCTATGGAAGCAGGGCTGGACTGGAAAGAAGATTATAAAAATCCATTGGGACCAAATGCTGCCCTGTATTATGGATTTTCTTTATCAGATGTTGTTTTTACAAAAAAAACAATACGAAATCCGGGTACTAAATTTGAGTATCAGAGTGGCGCTACACAACTTTTAGGATTTGCAATTGGCAGAGCTGCGGGAATGCCTTTATCAATGTACGCATCTTCAAAACTTTGGAAACCTCTTGGTATGGAAAGAGATGCGGAATGGTCTACTGACGATATGGGTATAGAAAAGTCTTTTTGCTGCATCCAGTCTAATGCAAGGGATTTTGCTAAAATCGGATATCTGCTTCTGAATAAAGGTAAAATTGACGGCGTTCCGCTCATCAGTGAAAACTTTATCAATGAGATGACAACTCCTACAGAAAACTCCAATGGTGCCTATGGAATGGGACTCTGGATCAATTATGACTATAGAATTCCCCATTATTATATGCGAGGACTTTACGGCCAATATGTAATTGTTATCCCACAGTATGATATGGTCATCGTTCGTTTAGGAAAGAAAGAAGGCGACGAGAAAGACAGCAAAAACAGACCAAAAGAAACCGAACTTTATATCAATGAGGTTTTGAAAATGATGGGTAAAAATTAATCTTGGTCATAGTCCAAAATTGCAAAAACACTTAGTAATATACTATTTTTCAGTTTTTGTTCTGCTTCTTTCATATACTGCGCTTCATTATTTGCCGGAACATACAGTTCATAAAAATTTTTATTTCTGATTACAAATAATGCAGAGCCAATAATCATCGTGAGAACATCTTCGGATTTCGGTGCATTATGGAAAACTCCGGAAACAATGCCTCTTTTCACTATTTCGTCTATTCTTGTAACACAAGTCTGGTAAAATTCCAGTAGGTCATCTTTAACATTATCTAAAGAGCGCATTTCCTGTGTAACAAATCCGTGAAAATAACTGTACCTGAATAGCATTGAGATCACATAATTTACAATTTCCTTCATCTGCATCTCCGGTTTTCCCTCTTTTATAGTCTGTGCAAACTCGGAAAAACTTTCTTTTGTACGTTGGACACGATACTGATAAAGATAAGACATCATCTTCTCTTTAGAGCCAAAGTAGTAGGATATCATTGCAACATTAATGTTTGCTTTTGAGCAGATATCTCTGACTGATGTGCCTTCAAAGCCTTTTTTTGCAATAAGCTCTTCAGCGACATCAAGAATTTTTATCTGTTTCTCTGTAAATTTTTTTCTCATATATATTAGAACAGAATGTAAAATTAATATTATTTCATCAATTATAAAACATTTTAGTAATCGAATCTATAATATGATTTCTAGGGTTAATTTAAAAGAAAGTCAAATAGTTAATTCATTCTAAAATGTTTTCATTTGATATAAACTTTTTATATTTGATTATGGATTTTCTGGATTTTCATCATCATAAACAAAATCAGCAAGGAATATATAATCTTAACCATCAAGAAGCCATTCCAGATTCTATGTTTTCAGCAGGAATACATCCTAAAGATATTACAGAAAACTGGAAGTCAGATTTTGAAGAAATTAAAAAAACAACGTCAGATAAAAACTGTATTGCTGTTGGCGAGTGCGGGCTGGACGGCTTAATTACATTTGATGAAAAAATGCAGAACGAGATATTCCAGGCTCATTTATCTTGGGCAGAAGAAATCAGGAAACCCGTCATCATTCATTGTGTGAGACGTTTTTCACAGATTCTTCATTTTAAAAAAGCTGAAATCCCGTTAATTATTCACGGATTCAATAAAAAAGAAACTATTGCAGAAGAACTTCTGAATGCAGGGTTTTATCTCAGTTTTGGAAAAGCAGCTTTGGAAAGTTTATCTTTGCAAAAAATCATCAGAATGATTCCCATAGACAGGTTGTTTCTGGAAACAGATAATTCGGATTTCAGCATACAGGATTTGTATGAAAAAGTTGCCGAAGTAAGATCTGTTTCTGTTCAAAATCTTTTGAATCAAATGTGGGAAAATCTGGACAATATTCGACATTATGGATAAATTCTGGCTGGAGCGTACAGAGCTACTTATAAAAAATGAAGGATTAGAAAGATTGCAAAATGCAAAAGTCCTGGTTGTGGGATTAGGAGGAGTTGGTTCATTTGCTGCGGAATTTCTGGCAAGAGCCGGAATCGGAACTATGATCATTGCGGACGGTGATGTGGTGGATATTACCAATATCAACAGACAGCTTCCGGCATTACATTCTACAATTGGACAGCATAAAGTGGAATTGGTTGGAGATAGGCTGATGGACATTAATCCAGAACTCAAGCTTACAAAAATCAACGAGTTTCTGGAGCCGGAAAGAATGGAAGAGCTCATCAAATCAGAAAAATTCGATTACGTTTTAGACTGCATAGATTCTCTCACCCCAAAACTGACGCTTATAAAAACCTGCAGACGACACAAAATTAAACTCGTTTCTTCTATGGGCGCCGGCGGAAAATCGGACCCGAGTAAAGTAATGGTGAGAGACCTTCAAAAAACAAACAACTGTCTGCTGGCAAAGCAGGTAAGAAAAAGATTGAAAAAAGAAGGAATCACTAAAGGTTTCAGGTGTGTATTTTCTACAGAATTACAAGATGAAAATAGCCTGAAACTAACGGATGGAAGCAACTTTAAAAAATCTTTTTATGGAACCATCAGTTTTATTCCTGCCATTTTTGGATTGTATGCAGCCGCAGAAGTCATCAATTATCTAACAGGAAGAAAAAAATAATTTGAAACAGCACGGATTTCCGAAACAAGAAAAGCTGAAAAAAAAATCAGAGATTGACCTTTTGTTCAAAAAGGGCAAATGGCTTTCTGTGGATAATCTCAGGATTATTTATCTAACACCCAATGATACAATCTCTTTAGACAGCCACAAAACGGGAGTATCCGTATCTAAAAAATTCTTTAAAAAAGCCGTTGACAGGAATCGTTTAAAACGCTTACTCAGAGAGGCTTACAGGCTCAATAAAACCCTATACACACAAGCATTTGGAGAAAGATCTCTGGCTATGCTATTCTGGGTTTCCAAGGAAATGCCTGAGCATTACTCAGATTTGGAAAAGAATTTCCTTGAACTTTGTAAAAAGAAAACAAGATAATATTCTTTTTTAATTTGTAATTTTAATCTTATAAAAATTACAAATGAGTGATATTTTACCTTACATCCTGAGTTCCTTCATTGGAATCGGTCTTGCAGCGGCATCAGGTTTTCGTGTTTTTTTACCATTATTTGCCGTGAGTCTTGCCTCATACCTTGGCTGGATTCCTATGAATGATAACTTTGAATGGTTGTCTGGCCTGCCTACACTCATTATAACAGGCGTCGCAACACTAGTGGAAATTTTGGCTTACTATATTCCCGTGGTTGATAATTTCCTTGATACCGTAACTGTTCCGCTGGCAACAGTAGCCGGCTCTGTTCTTTTTGCAAGTCAGTTTATAGAGTTGGGTACATTTCCACAATGGGCTTTGGCAATTATTGCAGGTGGCGGAACAGCAGCAACCATAGCAGCAGGATTTGCCGGGACTCGTGCCGCTTCTACTGCAACTACAGCCGGAATAGGTAATAACGTCATTGCTACAACAGAAACAGCCGGAGCAGGATTGATGTCTGTTTTGTCGATTTTTTTACCCGTCATTGCTTTCATAGTTGCGTTAGCTCTTTTAATTTTAGTTATTGTTTTCGGAAGAAAAATCTGGAGAAAAATCAGAAATACAGCTATTGATAATCCATAAAAAAACCATCAGAAATTCTGATGGTTTACTATAATCAATTTGTTTATAATCTATTTATTATAGAGCTCCTCAACTTTATCCCAGTTGATTACATCAAAAAACGCAGACACATAATCCGGTCTTCTGTTCTGATAATTCAGGTAATAAGCATGCTCCCAAACATCCAATCCAAGAATCGGAGTTCCTTGCACATCTGCAACAGGCATTAATGGATTATCCTGATTCGGAGTTGAAGAAACAACTACAGAACCATCAGAATTCTTCACTAACCAAGCCCATCCGGAACCGAATCTCGTTTTCGCGGCATTAGAAAAATCTTCTTTGAATTTTTCAAATCCACCGATTTTCTCGATTTCAGCTTTCACGTTTCCAACAGGTTCTTTGCTTCCGCCTGGTGTGAGAAGTTCCCAGAAAAGGGTGTGGTTAAAATGTCCTCCACCATTATTTCTAACAGCTGGTTTATCTGTACCAGTCTTTTGGATATCCTCAAGAGATTTTCCCTCCAAGTCAGTTCCTGCAATTGCATTATTTAGATTATCTACATAAGCCTGATGGTGCTTTGTGTGGTGGATTTCCATTGTTCTTGCATCGATGGTTGGTTCCAGCGCATCGTAAGCATAACCTAGTTTTGGTAATTCGAATGCCATAGTTTCGTATTTATTTTGTTATTAATAAATGAATTGCCCAAAATTAGTCAATTATTATTCCAAGAAACAAGAAACAGACTCATTTTATAAATATTTAACATCGAAATTTTTAATAAATTTTGTCGTAACTTTGAACCATTCTAAATAATTTGATTTAATAAATGATTTTTTATTGAAGCTCGCTAATTGAGCAAATTTCACTGATTTCTTTTTCATCTGCGAAATCTATCAAATCTGCGAGAAATAAAAATTTTAATAAATTTAATTATTTGGGCAGCTATTCCGTCCTCCGTTCCCAATCTTTTTGCCAGGCTTTTCCAGCCACAAAAAAGGATTTCCACTCAGGCCGGGCTGCAATAATTCGACCTCAAAAATTCCCCTCCTCTGGAGGGGTGGCAAAAATTCAGAGAATTTTTGACGGGGTGGTTTGAAACAATAAAATTAAAATTCTAAAATGTTAGACATCAATCATATAAGAGCACAATTCCCAATCCTGAATCAACAAGTCAACGGAAAACCGCTCGTTTATCTGGACAACGCTGCAACATCACAAAAACCAATTTCAGTAGTTGAAACTTGGGAAAAATATTACGAAACCATCAATGCCAATGTTCACCGTGGGATTCATACTCTGAGCCAGTTAGCAACGGAAGAAATGGAGCTTTCCAGACAGAAAATCCAACGTTTTATCAATGCCAAACACGATTACGAAGTTATTTTTACCAAAGGCACAACCGAAGGAATTAATCTCGTGGCGTATGCATTGACCAATCAAATCCAGAAAGATGATGAGATTATCATTTCATACTTGGAACATCACTCCAACATCGTTCCTTGGCAGATGCTTTGCGAAAGAACCGGCGCAAAGCTGCGAGTCATTCCAATGGACGAAAACGGAATTCTCCAAATTGATGTTTTGGATTCCTGGCTGAGTGAAAAAACAAAAATCGTATCTGTCAATCAGGTTTCTAACGCTTTGGGAATCATCAACCCAATCGAGCACATCATTGACAAAACCAGAAAGCTTTCTAATGCTTATATCTTGATAGACGGCGCTCAGTCTGCACCACACTTCAAAATCGATGTTCAGAAACTGGATTGTGATTTCTTTGTTTTCTCCGGACACAAGATGTACGCTCCAATGGGAACAGGGATTCTTTACGGAAAAGAATCTGTTTTGGAAAATCTTCATCCTTTCCACGGCGGTGGCGAAATGATTGCGGTTTGCAGTTTCGAGAAAACCACTTACGCAGGTTTGCCTTTCAAATTTGAAGCAGGAACGCCCAACGTCGGCGGAAATATCGCTCTTGGTTCAGCAGTCGATTTTATCAATGAAATCGGTCACGAACATCTTCAAAACCACGAAAATGATTTGCTGAACTACGCTCAGAAAAAACTTCTGGAACTGGACGGAATTAAAATCTATGGCGAAAAGGCCAACAGAACCGGTGTGGTTTCATTCAACCTGGAAGGCGCCGGAATTGCTTCCGACACAGGAATGATCCTTGACAAAATGGGAATTGCTGTTAGAACAGGGCATCATTGTACACAACCAATTATGGATTTCTTCAACATTGCCGGAACGGTTCGTGCAAGTTTTGCGGTTTATAATACTTTGGAAGAAATCGATATCCTTGTTG
>JAEXJU010000244.1 GCA_023448955.1 Bacteroidota bacterium | reverse complement strand
AAAGTATAGAGATCATAATGCATTGGAAGCCGGATTGAGTTGAAACCCCATTTTGCTAGAGAATCGATATCTTTTTTAGTTATCCCGTTTTTAAGATAAGCTTTATAGAAAGCATTTTTACCGTCTTCGCCAGCGACTTCTGCAATTTTTTCTTTGATTTTAAACTGTGGTCCTGCAAAATCTGCTGTCTTCAGCATATAACCTTCCTGTAGCATCCATCCGCCCAGACCAAGACCTTTCAAATAAACATTTTCACTTTCAGAATTGACAATTTTTTGTCCCTGAGTCTTTAAAAAAACCTGAGATGTCCCAAAATGAGACAATATAAGTGCACAAAATATGGTAGTTCTTATCATAATTTCATTTTAAACTAAGATAAGTTTATTTATTATTCCGGCAAATAAATTTGAAAATAAATATTTATAAATAAAAATTGAAAAAAAATGAGCGGAAATTATTTAAAGTTCATATTCTGAATCCTAACAGCATTTAGTATAGCAAGCAAAGCTACTCCAACATCTGCAAAAACTGCTTCCCACATGTTAGCAAGTCCACCAGCACCTAACACTAGTACAATAATTTTTACTCCGAAAGCCAAAGCTATATTTTGATAAACGACTTTCTTGGTTGATTTTCCAATACTTATTGCAGTAGAAATTTTTGATGGCTGATCTGTCTGAATTACGACATCCGCAGTCTCTATTGCCGCATCTGAGCCCAAACCTCCCATTGCTATTCCTACATCACTTAATGCTAAAACCGGTGCATCATTAATCCCGTCTCCTACAAAAGCAACCACTTCTTTCGGATTTTTTTTAATGGCTTCAAGCTTTTCCACTTTGTCTTCCGGAAGAAGAGATCCAAATGCAGAATAAATTCTGAGCTTTTCAGCGATATTTTGTGTCAATGAATCTTTATCGCCGCTCAGCATAATTGTTTTGACACCAGCTTTATGAAGATTATTAATCGCAAGCTCAGCATCTTCCTTCATCTCATCAGAGATCGTTACATATCCTTTATATACGCTGTCAATTGCCAGAACGACAGTGGTTTCAACAATCTTATCGAGTTCTTCGGGGTATGGAATACCGAGCGACTTTAATAAACTTGTGTTGCCAGCAAGAACATTCTTACCATCAACAAAAGCTTTGATTCCTTTGCCCGAAATCTCCTCAACAGAATCCGGTATTTTACTGGCCGGATGAAACTGAGAAATCGCTTTGGCAATCGGGTGCGTGGAATGGCTCTCAACCGATGACAAAACAGCAAGGAAATCGTCTTTTGCAATATCTTCCGGAACAATGTCCTGAACCTTGAAAACACCTTTAGTCAGTGTTCCTGTTTTATCCATTACAACAGTTGTTACGTTCGAAATGATATCGAGAAAATTGGAACCTTTGAACAAAATTCCATTTCTGGAGGCTGCTCCGATTCCGCCAAAATAACCAAGTGGAATGGAAATAACCAAAGCACAAGGGCAGGAAATCACCAGGAAAACCAACCCTCTGTAAAGCCAGTTTCGGAAAATGTAATCTTCTACAAAAAAATAAGGAATCAAAGTAATCAGTACTGCCAATGCAAAGACAATCGGTGTATAAATCTTGGCAAACCTCCTGATAAATAATTCGGTTTTAGCTTTTCTGGAGCTGGCATCCTGAACCATCTGCAAAATCCTGACAATGGAGCTGTTCTCAAATAATCTTGTAGTCTCGATTTCGATAACCTGATCGAGATTCAGCATCCCGGCGAGTACTTCTTCGGATTTTTGGATTGATGTTGGTTTGCTTTCGCCTGTCAAAGCTGAAGTGTTGAGACTTGCTTTTTCTGATATTAGATTACCGTCCAAAGGAATTTTTTCGCCTACTTTCACCTGGATTTTCTCGCCAATTTGCACATCTTCCGGAGAAACCGTGCTCCAGCTTCCGTTTCTGAAAACTGTGGCTTCCTTCGGGCGTACATCTAATAATGCTTTGATATTATTCCGGGCCCTGTTGACCGCGGATTCCTGAAACATCTCACCAATGGTATAAAACAGCATCACGGCTACGCCTTCCGGAAATTCGCCGATTGCAAAAGCGCCAATTGTGGCTATTCCCATCAGGGAAAACTCATTGAAGAAATCTGACTTGGCAGCCAATTCAAATGCTTCTCTGAATACTGAAAAAGCGACCAACAGATATGAAACGACATACCATCCAAAGCGCAGCCAAAGATTGCCGGTGAACCAATCTGCCTTGAGCCAGAAATCCAGTATCAATCCTGCAAAAAAAATGACAAGACTTATTACTGATGTAATTTTGGAATTTCCGTGGTTATGATTATGTTCTTCTTCGTGAGAATGTTCTTTCTCCTCTTCTGTACTGCAACATCCTCTACTACAATTGGCCATATTTATAGTGTTTATAAACAAATTTACGCTTTTTAAAACAGTACTTTCTACTTTCAAATAGGAATTTGTATGCAAAAAAGTGTTTTCTGCACAGCTGCGTGAGGGCGAAGGGCATTGTCGGAGCGCTCACAGCAAAACTCGCAAGTTTTGCTGTGAAGCGACTGCCCGGAGACCGACCCGAATGACGGAATTGAGGCGCGAGCGAAGCGAGCGTCGATATGACGGAATGAGGGTCACGCCCAAATAATAAAATTTATTGTACAGATTGTATTGCAGTTATGAAAATTATTTTTATTTTTGCAACCTGTTAATCAACCTCTGACGAAAGACGTGAACGTTGTTTAATGTAAAAACAATTTTTATTTGCTAAACAAAATGGATTTAGTTAAGTACGTACAAGACAAGTACATTACAAAAAAAGAATTCCCGGAATTCAAAGCAGGTGATACAATCACTGTTTATTACGAAATTAAAGAAGGTCAGAAAACTAGAACGCAGTTCTTCAAAGGAACTGTAATCCAGTTGAGAGGAACTGGTGCTACTAAAACTTTCACTATCAGAAAAATGAGTGGTGATGTGGGTGTAGAAAGAGTTTTCCCAATTAACATGCCAGCGCTTCAGAAAATTGAAGTGAACAGACAAGGTAAAGTTAGAAGAGCAAGAATCTACTACTTCCGTGATCTTAGAGGTAAAAAAGCAAGAATCAAGGATAAGTCTTACGCTAAGAAATAATCCTGAGCCTTCTCAGAACCATATAAAAACCAGCAAATTTATTTGCTGGTTTTTTTTGTGAAATAAAAAGCTTACATTTTTTTGTAAGCTTAATCTATTTAAATAATTCCTAACTCTTTCCCTACTTTTTCAAAAGCTGCAATTGCTTTATCCAGATGTTCTCTCGAATGAGCTGCTGACAACTGAACTCTGATTCTCGCTTTACCTTTTGGAACAACGGGATAGAAGAATCCAATCACATAAATATCTTCAGCAAGGAGTTTTTCTGCCATTTCCTGCGCTAATTTTGCATCATAAAGCATAACCGGAACTATAGCTGCATCGCCATCCGGAATATCAAACCCTTTAGATTTCATTTCTTTTCGGAAATACGCTGCATTTTCCATCACTTTGTCTCTCAACGAAGTGTCGTTAGAAATCATATCTAAAACTTTGGAAGCTGCGCCTACAATTCCGGGAGCTAAAGAATTCGAAAACAAATAAGGACGAGAACGCTGTCTCAGCATATCGATAATCTCTTTTTTTCCTGAAGTGAATCCACCCAAAGCACCGCCTAAAGCCTTCCCTAATGTCGAAGTAATAATATCAACCCTGCCTATAACATCATTAGCCTCGTGTGTTCCACGTCCGGTTTTACCAATAAATCCGGTTGCGTGGGAATCATCTACCATAACCATAGCGTCATATTTATCCGCTAAATCACAAACACCTTTCAGATCTGCCACAATGCCGTCCATTGAGAAAACACCGTCAGTAACAATGATTTTGAAACGATGATTTTTTTCAGAAGCAGCCTTTAACTGGTCTTCCAGATCCTGCATATTGTTATTCTTGTAACGATAACGGGCAGCTTTGCATAATCTCACGCCATCAATAATAGAAGCGTGATTCAGCTCATCAGAAATAATTGCATCTTCGTCTGAGAATAATGGCTCGAAAACACCGCCGTTGGCGTCAAAACAAGCAGCGTAAAGAATTGTATCTTCCATTCCCAAGAAATTGGAAATCTTAGCTTCCAGATCTTTATGAATATCCTGAGTTCCGCAAATAAACCGAACAGAAGACATCCCGTAGCCGTGAGAATCGATGGCTTCTTGTGAAGCTCTCATCACATCTGGATGATTGGATAATCCCAGATAATTATTGGCGCAAAAGTTCAAAAGTTTTTTTCCGCCCACTTCAATCTCCGCACTCTGCTGCGAGGTAATGATTCTTTCTTTTTTATAAAGACCGTCGTTTTCTATATTTTTTAGCTCATTAGAAATGTTTTCAAGAAATTTTTGTGATATCATTTTTATTGATTTTCGATTTTAACAAAAATAAAAAAAGCACTGTAATAAAGTGCTTTTTTATGATATTTTAATTTATTAGTCTTTTATGATCTTAACCGACTGGTTGTTAAACTTAAGAATGTAAGTTCCTTTTTGCATTGTGGAAATATTAATTTCTGAGTCAGCTTCTGCTTTTCCTTTTCTCACCAATTTACCATCGATGGCATAAATCTCAAAATCCGTTGATTTTTCCAGGCCAGAAATTTTAATTATTGATTTTGCAGGATTTGGATACACATTAATCGCTTTTTGTTTAGCATCATCAACAGCCAAAGTATTATCTTTTGTAACTGTCGAGCCTTTGGTCACAATTTGTTTATCATAATTAAAGTTTACACTAGTCACATCAAAATTGACATCATTAGTAAAATATTGGTTGTTAAAAGTATTATCCAAAACCAAATAAGCAGTCTGTCCGCCAGCGCCGGAAACTTTTATTGGCAGCGGCATCTCAAAGAAGCTTACTGTAGAACTGCTTCTTGTCTGCCCAACCCGGAAAGTCAGTTTTTTGGATGTGGGATTCTGTGCCCAACGGATTTGGTAAGTCGGATAACCTTCACCATAGATCCAATCATTAAAAAATTCCGTAAAGTTTCGACCTGTATAAGATGATAAAAAATCCCTGAAATCATTTGTTTTCACATAATTATAAGCGAAAGCGGGATTATTCTGATAAGCTTTCAGCATGGCATAAAACTGAGTGTCTCCCAAAATCCATTTAATCATTCGCAGAACATAACCGCCTTTTGTATAAGTCAGCCTTCCATCAAAAATCCGATTTGAAGTTAATTGATTATCCGGAACATAAACGCTTCCTCCGGGAGAACTTGTAATATTGTCCATCTCACTTTGCAGATAAGTCTGAAACTGTGATGTACTCATTAATAATTTTTCGTACACAACATATTCTCCCATTGTTGCAAAACCTTCATTGAGCCAAATGTCATTCCAAGCTCCGCATGTCAGTTTGTCCCCAAACCATTGGTGTGCAAGCTCGTGCGCAATAAGATCCTGACTGTAATATCCCATAGATGTCATTGTAGCATGTTCCATTCCGCCGCCCCAGTTGAATTGCATATGTCCATATTTTTCATTTCTGTAAGGATATAGCCCAAAGTGATCCTCGAAAGTCTGCATATTGGTTGATGTCCAATTCAGATTGGCCTGAGTATTAGCATTTGCAGATGAAGGATATACATAATTCAGAAATGGAAACGAGCCGTTACTTGTCGTAATGGTAGAATTGAGTTTAGTGTAGTTAGATATTCCTAACGCAAACAGATAAGCCGGAATCGGATAATTTGTCTGCCAATAGGTTGTTTTCCTGTTATTGGCAATAGTTTCGGATATCAGTTTTCCGTTTGATCATACCGTGTATTGTGTTGGGGTATTGATCTTAATATCCATTTTTTCGATCTTATCATTCATGCTTTGTTTGGTTGGCCACCATTGCTTCGCTCCGAATGGCTCGGACAACGTAGCCAGAATAGGATCACCAGCTGGAGTCAGTGTTGCTACAAAAGCACTTTCAGCGGTTGATGGGATACCACTATAAGTGATAGATAATGAATCTGTGACCTGAGCCGGAATGGCTGTCGGAAAATCAATTTTAATCTCGTCGGTTGTCAATTGCTGAAAAGTCAGGTTCTGACCGTGATATTTTACATTGGAAACGGTAAGGTTATTTGCAAGATCAAAATAGATATTTCCAGAATTTGAAAGCATCTTGAAATGTGAAGTTACGGTTCCGGAAACGTATTGCTGATTAGGATCAAGGCTCAGTTCGACTCTGGCATATCGCAGATCATAATTAAGCGTATTGGGATTAACGTTAACATCCAAAATAGCTTTCATGGACGCTTTCTTTTCCATTTCTATCAGTCCTTTTCTGTCAATATTGAATTTTTGTGCTAGAAACATATTGATAAAGGAACATATCAACATCAAACTATATAATTTTTTCATTATAATTTAATTTTAATCAAAGCTACAAAAAAACCCACATAAAAAATGCGGGTTTGTAATTTATAAGATCTTGATTTTTATAAATCTAAAGTCGGATCCAGCAGTTGTTCCATCCTGTCTTTAACCTGATTGACTGAGCCTGAGAATTTATTGATTAATAAAGAAAATGCCAGAGTCCTGTTATTTCTTGTTTTGATGTATCCTGCAAGACATTTTACACCGTTTAATGTTCCAGTTTTTGCGAATATCTGTCCGTTCGAGTTCAGCATAAACATGTGTTTAAGCGTTCCTGACTGTCCCGCAATAGGCAAAGATTCAAAATACTCTTTATAATAAGGTGATTTCATCAGTGAAGCAAGAAACTTAACCTGAGAAAGCGGTGTAACAGTATGCGATTTAGACAGCCCGCTTCCATCCATATAATTGAGACCATTCATATCAAAGTTAATGGATTTGAGGTGATCTGTCACAACTTGTCTGCCAGATTCAATGGTTTGGTCGCCAAGCTTATGAAATCCATTAGCTTTCAATAAAGCTTCAGCATAATTATTATCACTTCTCTGGTTGGTGTAATTGACAATTTCTGCAAGTGTTGGCGATTTATAAACGGTAATGATTTCTCTTGGTTCCGGATCCCGGTCTGCGATTTTCGGAGTTACTTTTCCAGTCACTGTAATCTTATTTCTTACAAGTCCTTCTCTCAACTTATTGGCTAGATATGCCGGCGGTTCAGCAACTTTTGTTGTTACTCCGTTTCCGTCAAACTTATCTGCATACACCAATTTGTCAGCGTATGGAGAAATATAAAAATATTTTTTCTGCTGATTAAAAGGATTATTAGATTGATTGATAATAAATTTTTCGTTTCTCGGGTCAATATCTTTAGTAGTTCCTACCGGCAGAAAATAATTTTTCTGTTCCAGCCAGACGATATTTTTAGGAAGTTGGGTTTTATTCTCTTTAAAAATAGCAGTCTGGATGATAATATCCCCTCCCACTTTTTTGATACCTTTTTCTTTAATTGCTTCAATGAATTCATTGACAATCTGACTATAGCCGGCAGCGCCGCCGCGATTTCCACCCAATGAAGGATCACCGCTACCGACAATGTAAAGATTACCTATAAGTACACCTTCCGCATCCACACTACCGGAATATTCCAGCTGAGTGTTCCATCTATACTGTGTTCCCAACAGTGAAAAGGCGGTTTCTGTGGTTAGCAATTTGGTTGTAGAAGCAGGAATCAGTGGTGCTGTTTCATTATAGGCCGTCACAATTTTTTCCGTCTTCGGATCATAGACAACAAATCCCCAGTTGGCATTTCGCAAAACGGGATCTGTAAACATCTTATTGATATTGAATTCGATCTGCTCTTTCGGGGAAAGCAGCGCCTTTTCTGCCGAAATATCCTTTACAAGACCCTGCTGTTCTGCAACTTGTGGAAAAGTAGAAACTGCGACGCTTCCCTGCGAAAAAACAATTGCCGAAATACCAATCGTGATGACAGAAAAGTAATTTCTTAATTTATTCATTCTCAAAAGAATTAATTATTTTTTGAATTATTTTTAATATGGATTTATATGAATAAAAATCCTACTTTCAAAACGTAGTAAAATTAGAGAATATTGCTATGGATGTTACGGTTTCCCGTAATAAAAGATCGGAAAATCCGTTAAAAATTGTTAAAAATCTACGTAAAGGGCTTTTTTAACTGATTTGTAAGCTGTGATTTCTTCAAATTCATCAAAAGATTTCAGAAGCAGTTCTTTGTAGATTCTGTAGTTTTTATTTTTAGGAAATTTGAGTAAAATCTGATACTGATAAAGATTGTTAAGCCTTGCTATAGCCGATTTTTCCGGACCAAGAATACATTCTTCCGGGATATATTTTCTAAGAATCGATCCTAAAAATTGGGAAGCCCTGCCCAATTTGTCTTCTTTTCTGTGTTTCAGCTCAATCATTATCAATTTCACAAAAGGCGGATAAAGAAACTTTTTCCTTTCATCCAAAAAATAATTATAAATCTCTTTAACATTCTGATTTTTAATCAATTCAAAAACCGGATGCGAAGGATTATAAGTCTGAATAAGGATTTTTCCATTTCCGGAAACTCTTCCGGCACGTCCTGCAACTTGTGTAATCAACTGGTAAGCCCTTTCTTCTGCACGGAAATCCTGAACGTGAATCATAGAATCTGCTTTCGGAATCGCTACCAATTCTATATTTTCAAAATCCAAACCTTTGGAAATCATCTGCGTTCCAACCAAAATGTCGGTTTCTCCGTTTTCCAGTTTTTCATAGAGTTTTTCGTAGGCAAATTTCTTTCGCATTGCATCCACATCCATCCTGTCCACCGCTGCATCGGAGAAAATATTCTTTGTTTCTTCTTCTATTTGTTCCACACCAACACCTCTTGTATTCAGATTATCGCCGTGACAGCTTGGGCAGACTGTTGGTTTTCCGGATCGATGTCCGCAATAATGGCATTTGAGCTCGTTGGTAGATTTATGATACGTCATCACGACATCACAATTACTGCAATAAGTGACGTGTCCGCAAGTTTCACATTCGATAACATTGGCGTAACCACGGCGATTGTGAAGAATAATGGTTTGTTTTTTATGATCGAGCTGATGGTGGATTTCGTCAATCATTTTTTGACTAAAATTCCCAACGATTGTTTTCTGATTCTGAGCTTCTTTGACATCAATGATCTCAAATTTTGGGAGATCAACTTTTCCAAATCTCTCATTTATAAACACATACCTCAGTTTATTCTTCATCGTCAGATCATAACTTTCAAGCGAAGGCGTTGCTGATCCCAGAATGACTCTTGACTGATAAAATTCTGCCAACATCATAGCAGAATCTTTTGCATTGAAAAAGAAATGCTGGTCTCTTTGTCGATAAGCCGAATCGTGCTCTTCATCCACAACTATTAAACCCAAATTCTGATAAGGCAGGAATAAAGAATTGCGTGTTCCGATAAGGATTTGGAGTTCATTGTTTTTGATTTTTTTCCAGACTTCTACCCTTTCAAAATCAGTCAGTTTGTTATGGTAAAAACCGAGTTTTTTACCATATTTTTTTTCAAGTCTGATTGTGATTTGTTTGGTCAAAGCTATCTCCGGCAAAAGCAAAAGCACATTATTTCCGGAATTAATACAATCTTCAATCTTCTCAAGATAAATGTGTGTTTTTCCCGATGAAGTCACACCGTGAAGCAACACATTTTTTTCTTCTTCAAAAGCTGAGTTAATCTCTAAAATTGCTTTTTTCTGATTATCCGTCAGTTCTTCAATCTCCTCGATTTCGCCATTGTAAGAATCGATTCTGTCTTTTTCCAGATAATATTCTGTAACCCAACCTTTTTCTATTAAGGATTTAAGTTGTTGATTGACAAAATTTCCTTCGTCAAAAACCAAAGATTTCCTGATTGGATTTTCCGGATTATCAATTTGTTTGGAAAGAATATTGAGGAAAAGATCTTTTTGCTTTTTAACTTTATCCAGTTTCAACAGAATCATTGCCAGATTCTCAGAAACCAAAGCTTCATCATTGATTTTAAGATAAGCAATTTCCTTTGCCTTATATTTTTCAGTGATTTTTTCATCAACTGAAATGTAGCGTTCATCAATCAGCGCATTAATGGTTTTGATGATTTCTTTTTTGGGGATGAACGCTTCAATCTCTTGAAGATTCAACATTTGTCGAACTTCCAAAGCTTGAAGAAGATAAGTTTCATTGGCATCAAGATTTTGCCAGTCAATTGTTCTTTCAGACAATAATCTGACATACGTTTCGCTTTCCAGCTTTAGTGAAGAAGGAAAAGCCAAACGGTAAATTTCGCCCAGATTGCAGAGATAATAGGAACTCATCCAATTCCAGAATTCCAGTTGCTGTTTTGGAACAATCGGTTGATTATCCAAAAGATTGATGATTTCTTTCGGAACAAAAGTTTCCTCAAAATCATCGAACAGTTCAGAGACAATTCCTGTGTAAATTTTCTTCCCACGAAACGGAACCAAAACCCGCATTCCGACTTCAATCTTATCCAAAAAATCTGCCGGAACTTTGTACGTGAAAGTTCCTTTGAGATTAAGCGGAAGGATTATTTGGGCGAAGTTCAATTTTGTTGTTGGTTGATTGTTGAAAGAAATAGTTTTAAAGTCTTCGACGCCGCTCAGACTGACATCTCGATAAATAAACGTTAAGTAGCATTATCACGCTGAGCGGCGTCGAAGCGTTTGGATGACAATTAAACCGTATAACTTTGAAAAGCTTCTTCCAAACTTCCAAATTTCCCTTTGAATTCTGAAATTGGAGAATCTTGTAATATTTTTCCTTGATGTATCAAAATCACACGTGAACAAAGTGCTTCCACTTCCTGCATAATGTGCGTGGACAGAATCACCGTTTTTTCTTTCCCGATTTCTTTGATTACGTTTCGGATTTCTACAATTTGATTTGGGTCGAGTCCATTGGTTGGCTCGTCAAGAATCAATAAATCCGGTTCGTGAAGAATGGCTTGAGCCAAACCAACTCTTTGTTTGTAACCTTTGGAAAGCTGACTGATTTTTTTTGATTTTTCCGGTGTAATCCCAACCAAATCAATAACCTGCCCTACCCTTTCTTTTTTGATATTATGAAGATTGGCAACGAATTGTAGATACTCTTTCACAAACATCTCGTTGTAAAGCGGATTATTCTCCGGAAGGAAACCGATTTTCTTTTTAGATTCGATTTCGTTTTCTGAAATGTTTTTTCCGTCCAAAAGTATTTCGCCCTCTTCGATTTTCAGAACGCCTGTGATGGATTTCATCAACGTGGATTTTCCGGCACCGTTTGGACCGAGCAATCCAATGATTTCGTTATTAGAAATCGTGATATTGATATCGTTGAGCGCCACTTGCTCTCCGAATTTTTTGGTAAGTCCTGATATTTTTAGAGACATCGATATATTTGATAAATGATAGGTGATGAATGATAACTGATTTACAAAAATATGAAAATTACTGCATCTTTTCTGAACGCAAAGCGCGCAAAGATTTTTATACATTGTTGAAAATATTTTTAAGACCCGCAAAGATGCTTCGCTCAGCAATAAAAACAGAAATTTTAAAAAGTATGTTTGTCATTATGAAAGAATCTCAGCAGTCTGGATTCCTCCGGAATGACAAATAATGTGGATATGTAAAAATGTTGTTTGGAAGACAAATGTTCAACCCTAGCGAAGCGCAGCCCGACTTGAGCGAAAATCCTTTTTACGCAACGTAGTGGAGTGAAAAGATTGGGATCCCTTCGACAAGATCAGGATAAACTACAGGCGGATTAAGCTGCCCAAAACAAATTCAAGAATTATTCTTTTTTGTAACAAATTTTATTTATCATTACTAACCTGACAGAGTAAAAACAAAAATGAGTTCATCTGAAAAAGAATTTTTAGAGAAAATCGATAAACATAAAGGAATCATCTTCAAGATTTCTAAAATGTATATGGATAATCGGGATGATCAGAATGACCTTTTTC
>JAEXJU010000226.1 GCA_023448955.1 Bacteroidota bacterium | reverse complement strand
GCGGTAAATGCATTGACATTAAGCCCGGCGCTTTGTGCTATTTTTTTAAAGCCTCATTCCCACGAAGAGAAGAAGCAGAACTTTATACAACGGTTTTTTACCAATTTCAATATCATTTTTGATGCTTTTGTAAAGCGGTATTCAAGAGGTGTTCTTTTTCTTCTTAGAAAAAAATGGATGGCTTTTGCAGGATTAGTAGTTTTTGCCGGAATATTTGCGTGGCTGATGAATACCACGCCGAAGTCCTTTGTTCCGAGTGAAGATATGGGTGGTGTTTTTATGGATATTTCTTTACCCATAGGATCCAATGAAAACCGAACCAAAGAAGTGATGGCAAAGGTTGAAAAGATTGTGGAAAAACAACCGGAAGTGTTGCATATTTTCAAAGTTTCGGGAAGAGGGATGATTAGCGGTAGCGGATCCAATAACGGGATGCTGATTGTAAAGCTGAAGGATTGGAAAGACAGAACGGCAAAAGGATCGGATATCCAGTCATTTATAGCAAAATTATATAAGGAAACAGCAGGAATTAAAGATGCAAAATTGACTTTCTTCGGAAGACCCACGCTTCAGGGGTTTGGTAATGCCGCTGGTTTTGAATTGCAGATCCAGGATCAGAAAGGCGGAAGCATCAGCGATCTTACCAAAGTGACCAACGATTTCATTGATAAGATGAACCAGCGTCCGGAGATCCAGAGAACTTTTACCTCTTTTAACCCGAACTATCCGCAGTATATGATAGATATTGATGTGGCTGCCACTAAAGCTGCCGGATTTACAGTCTCGGATATATTAGGAACAATGCAGGGTTATTACGGTGGTGTTTACTCTTCCAATGTCAATTTATTCGGTAAGCAATACAGGGTGATTTATCAGGCGCCGTTTGAAAGCAGGGAAAATGTCGAAAGTTTTAATCAGGTTCAGGTCAGAAATAAAAATGGTGAAATGGCACCTCTTAGCAGATTCATTACGGCTAAAAGAGTTTACGGGCCTCAGGCGATCGGGCGATTCAATTTGTTTACGGCAATTTCAATAAACGGAACACCGAATCCAGGATTCTCTTCCGGTGATGCTATCAACGCTGTGGAAGAAGTAGCTAAGCAGACCTTACCTCAGGGTTACGGTTTCGAATATTCCGGACTAACCAGGGAAGAGGTCAATTCCAGCAGCCAGACAATCTATATCTTTATTTTATGTTGCGTCTTCGTCTATTTTCTTTTAGCAGCTCAGTATGAGAGTTATCTGCTTCCATTTGCAGTAATGTTGTCATTACCTGTCGGCTTGGCTGGGGTGATGATGTTCAGTGCCTGGATAGGCGGTTCCAACAACATTTATACGCAGATTTCATTGATTATGTTGATTGGTCTCTTGGCGAAGAATGCAATTTTGATTGTAGAATTTGCATTAGATGCCAGGAAAAAAGGTTATACCATCGGTCACGCCGCTATCAGCGGAGCAAAGCAAAGAATCCGACCGATTCTGATGACATCATTTGCTTTTATCTTTGGGTTGATTCCTTTAGCGATTTCAACAGGAGCCGGCGCTGTCGGTAACCAGTCTATTGGCATCGGTGCTATTGGAGGAATGTTGTTCGGAACTATTTTCGGGGTGTTCTTTATCCCGATCTTATTTGCGGTATTTATGTACCTTCAGGAAAAAGTAAGCGGTAAAAAAGACCTTGAAAAATACGAAGGGCAACTAAGCGAGTAATTTAAATCAACGTAAAACAATGAAAATTAAAATCATAAATTTAGTTCTGTTGGCTGGTATCGCGGGTTTCTTTTACTCTTGTAAAGTAACGGATACCTATCAGGATCCCCAGATAGAAAAAAGCAGACAGGATAATCTTTTTCGACAGAAAACCAGTAATGACAGTATTTCTACAGCCAATGTTGCTTGGAATCAGATTTTCACAGATGCCAAACTTCAGACTATAATTAAAAAAACCATCGAGAATAATCTTGACCTGAAAGTTGCTGTTGCCAGGATTCAGGAAGCCGATGCGGTATTCAAACAATCCAGGTTACAGAATCTTCCCAGTTTAGATGCTACAGCTTCTGTCACAGAAACTAAAAACAGTGCGGCGGCGCAAGGCGGCAATTTTATAATGCCAGATTTATTGGTTTACAGATTGGGGATTTCCACCGGTTGGGAGGTTGATATCTGGGGAAGGATCAAATCCCTTAAAAGATCAGCTTACGCAGGTTTCCTACAGACCGATGCGGCCAAACGTGCCGTTCAGACACAATTGGTTGCGCAGGCAGCAAATCTCTATTATCAGCTGATCTCGCTGGACAAGCAATTGGAAATCACGAAACAAACCATCGAGCTAAGGAAAAAAGATGTGGAAACGGTAGAAGCATTAATGGAAGCTGCTTATCTTACAGGAGCAGATGTAGAGCAGAGCAGAGCAAATCTTTATTCTGCACAGCTAACCATTCCGGATCTTGAACTACAAATCCAACAAACTGAGAATTCATTAAATGTTTTGATGAATGATAATCCGCAATCCATCGATAGAAATTCTATCGATTCTCAGCTGGTTTATACGGATCTTAAAACAGGCATTCCGGCATCATTGCTGAAAAATCGTCCGGATGTTCAAGCCGCTGAATTATCCTTCCGTCAAGCATTTGAAAATAAAAATATAGCAATGGCTCAGGTTTATCCTGCGCTCAATATAACGGGAACTTTAGGGCTGTCTTCCAGAACTTTGCAAGATTTTTTCACTAATTCCCTGTTTTACACAGCTGGCGGAACGCTGACACAAAATATTTTCCAGATGGGCAACAGAAAAGCACAGGTGAAAATAATGGAAGCCAGAAAAATGCAGGCATATTATACTTTTGAAAAAACATTGTTAACTGCTGGTTCCGAGGTTTCCAACTCTTTATTGTCTTATCAAAAAGCGAAGGAAAAGGAAGCAACAAGACAGCTGCAAATCCAATCTCTGGAGAAGGCACTTGAGTTTAATAAGGAATTGCTGACTTACTCTTCCAACACTAATTATGTGAATGTTCTGACTTCTGAACAATCATTGTTAGCCGCAAAATTAGCTGGAGTCAATGATAAACTTCAACAGTTGCAGGCGGTGACCGAGTTTTACAGAGCTTTGGGCGGCGGACAGTTCTAAATATTTTTAGGAGCTTAATCCCGCTTTCCGTTGCAAACCTAACGAAGTGGTTCGACGAAGTCAATCTTTTTGCTCGGCATTGCCTCTCGGAAAAAGGATTAGCACTGCAATCGGGGCTATTACGAAAAACTGAACCTCAGACCAGTCGGCTGAGGTTATTTGATTAATAGTGAGTTCGATTTAAAATTGAAATACCAATAGCAATGGGCTTTAGCCCATTTTTGATGGTGGATATAAAAATAGGCTTAAGCCAAAAATATCTTTAATTTTTGGCTTAAGCCCATTTTGACTTCAATCTTTACATCGGGCTAAAGCCCGAATCTATTGATAAAACGCAATAAATTAATTATCAATTAATTTACAAATTTCGTATCTCGAACTCACATTACATTAATATCATTATAATCAGTTCGTTTTATTTCTGAAAAACTGACCTATTCCCACCGACTCGAAACTAAATGCCGAAGCATTCTCGGACTTATCCAGTTTTTTGCTGATAGTAAGAGCCCAAAGAACTAACTCTTTGCAAAAGTTTTTATCGGCTTCATCCAAGTCTGGAACATTATCTTCAATCAGTGTCGTTAGTGGTTTAATAATGTTGAGTCTGTTGTAAAATTCTTGATCTGTATCGGCGTAATTCAATTCCAAGTGATTTTTATTGAACCATTGGATGATGTCGGTGTACGCATTTTTCAGACCTTCTTTTTCCAGTTTTGGAACTCTTGGGAAAAGGCTTTCAAATTGTGTCATCACAGCATCGTCAATCAGGATTTTGGCGACAAAGTCTGCACCTTCCTGCTCGCCTTCATAAACCAATTCGATTTTACCCGTAATCGATGGAATTATTGACATAAAATCTATCAGACGAATGTTGGTTTTTTCTGAGCCAGATTCTAATAATCTAAGTTTTGCAGCGGCAATCAGATTTTCCATTGCGCTGATTGTCAGACGTGCACTCACACCGCTTTTCGCATCAACGTATTCACTTTCTCTGGCTGCAAAAGCGACTTCTTCCAAAAGATTTCTTGCCAAATCAGGAACCTGTATTTTGGCTTTATCATCGTCAGAAATCAATGCTTCCTGTTCGGTGATTTGTCTCGCCAATGCTACAGTTTTTGGATAATGGGTGAAGATCTGAGAACCTATTCTGTCTTTTAAAGGCGTTACAATACTTCCTCGGTTCGTATAATCTTCAGGATTGGCTGTAAACACAAACTGGATGTCCAACGGCATTCTCAACTGGAAACCTCTAATCTGAACATCGCCTTCCTGCAAAATAATAAATAAAGACACCTGAATTCTCGCCTGCAGATCCGGCAATTCGTTCAATACAAAAATTGAGCGGTTCGCTCTTGGAATCATGCCGTAATGTAAAACACGTTCGTCGGAATAAGGCAATTTCAAAGTGGCTGCTTTAATTGGATCAATATCTCCGATCAAATCCGCCACGTTCACATCTGGAGTTGCCAATTTTTCAAAGAATCTTTCTGAACGATGAACCCAGGAAATTGGTGTTTCGTCACCCAACTCCGCAATCAAATCTCTTGCGAATTTTGAAATCGGGTGAAACGGACTGTCATTGATTTCGGAACCTTTCACTATGGGCATATATTCGTCCAGAAGATTGACTATACTTCTGGCAATTCGGGTTTTTGCCTGCCCACGCAATCCTAAAAGATTGATGTGATGTCCTGCCAAAATCGCCTTTTTCAATTGTGGAATTACAGTATCCTCGTAACCCCAAAGTCCTTCAAAAACTGGTTCTTTGGCTTTGATTTTTGAAATCAGGTTCGCTTGTATTTCCTGATTGATCGTTTTATCTGCGTATCCCGATTTTTTTAATTCTTTGAATGTTGTATCGTTTTTCATTTTTAATAATATAATTTAATAAACCACAAAAGTCACAAAAGAAATACTTGGAAATTTAGCTTTTCAAAAGTTAAAAAATTGAGCTGTAAAATTTTGATAAAGTCTTTTGCATTCTGCATTAATAAAAAGTTTTGTGCTTGTAGTTGAAATTCTTTCAGTAGTTAATTTTTATCTTTTGCCTTGATTCTTGAATCTTCTTTCAAATCCTTTTAATTCTGTTTTTCTCGTAATCTTCAAATATCATTTGTCCCAAACCTGAAAGTCCTGTTAAGAAAGCTTTTCCTTTATTCTGAGCCGTGAAGGCTTTCACAAATTGTCTCAGATAAGGGTCTTGTGCAATCATAAAAGTGGTAATCGGAATTTTCAGTTTTCTGGCTTGTGCAGCTCTGTTGAGACATTCGGAGACTATTTTTTCATCGAGACCGACGCTGTTCATATAATATTCGCCGGTTGGAAGCTTCAGACAGCTTGGTTTCCCGTCGGTAATCATAAAGATTTGTTTGTTTGTATTTCTTTTTCTTCGGAGAATATCCATCGCCAGTTCCAGTCCGGCAACCGTATTGGTATGATAAGGCCCGACTTGAAGATACGGCAAATCCTTAATCTGGATCGGCCACGCATCATTCCCGAAAACAATAATGTCAATGGAATCTTTAGGATATTTTCTCTTGATAAGTTCTACCAAAGCCATTGCTACTTTTTTCGCAGGCGTAATCCTATCTTCACCATACAAAATCATCGAGTGGCTGATGTCAATCATCAAAACCGTGCTCATCTGCGCTTTGTGTTTGGTTTCTTCTACGATGAGGTCGTTTTCCGTTAACCTTAAATCTGAAATACCGTTGTTAATCTGTGCATTCTTGATACTTTCCGTTAGATTGACCGTTGCAAGGTCATCACCAAACTGGAAACTTCGGTTTTCTCCATCTTTTTCGTCACCGACTCCGCTTTTTTTGGTTCTATGGTTTCCAACCCCACTTTTTCTCAATTTTCCAAAAATCTGGTCGAGGGCATAGTCTCGTAA
>JAEXJU010000220.1 GCA_023448955.1 Bacteroidota bacterium | reverse complement strand
GGTGGTGCGAGACCAGACTCTTGGCACTTCAAACATATGTATAATCCAAGATCTACTTCCGCAGGTTCAATTATGCCGAGATATCCTTGGTTAATTGAAAATACTCTGGACAGAAGCAAGACTAAAGCTAAACTGGAGCTGATGAAAAATTCATTTGATGTTCCATATACAAAAGCTCAGATTGACACTTTGGATTCGTGGATGAATAATCAAGCTAATAAAATTGTTAAGAATGTATTTTCTGAAGCAAGCGATGTTAAAAAATCTTTTGATGAAACAAAAGCAAATAAAACAAAAGCTGGCGAGCAATTTGTACCTCTTGAGAAGAGAGAGATCGTAGCATTGATATCTTATCTTCAGAGACTTGGAACTGATATCAAAACAACTGAGGTAAAAACGGCTAGTAATTAAAATTTAAAAAAATGATTCCGCAAAGTTTTAAAGACATCGTCTCCAATGTGGAAAACGCAGGTTTTTTCCAGACTTTAGCAATGATCATCTTCATAGTGTTCTTTTTAGTTGTTGTTTACATCGTAATCAACAGACCAAAAAAATATTACAGCGAGGAAGAAAATGCACCTTTGGAAAAAGACGAAGACGAAAATCAGACTTTGTAGTTTATAATATAATTAATCATGAAAAGAAGAACACCTGTTTATATTAATATTCTAATCGTTTTAGGATTATTACTTGTTGTGTTTTATATGTTTTCGCAGACATCAGATTTCCTGACATCTAAATATTTCCTGGGAACTGCTGTTATCAGTATCATTGTTGTGTTCATCCAAGCTGCAATTGGTGATCTGATCGAAAACGAAAAGTTTAAGAAGCTTACAGATGAAGAAAAAGCCTCTTATCTTTCAGAAACTAAAATCCCTTACTTCCAGTATCTTTGGAATGGCGCATTCAAAAGCCAGTCTGAGAAGGAAGAGAAAGACATTCTTATTGACCACGGATTCGATGGAATTATGGAGCTTGACAATCAGCTTCCTAAATGGTGGTTAGGTCTTTTCTATTTTGGTGTGGCCTATTGTATTCTTTATGTTTCGTCTTATTTCCTAACGGATTTTGCACATCCTTACAAAGAGTATGATCAGGAATATAAAGAGCAGATTGCTGCTGTGGAAGATTATATGAAAACAGTACCACAGGCTACGATAGAAACAGCAAAATTCTCTGAAGATAATGTAGAAGAAGGAAAAGTAATTTTCCAGACTAACTGTGTTACTTGCCACGGAGAAGGCGGAAAGGGAGGAATTGGTCCAAACTTGACGGACGGTTTCTGGATCAACCAGCCTGAGAAAACCTTATATAAAAATGTTTTCTATATGGTAGAAAACGGTAGTAAGAACAACCCTACGATGCAGGCTTGGGGTAAAAACGGTATCCTGACCGGAAATGATATAGAAAAAGTTGCGGCTTATGTCTATCATATCAATCAGGAACAAGCTCCGATTACACCTGCCCAAGGTGGAGCTGCTCCTCAGGGAACTGAAGCGCACTGGGAAAAATCTAACTAAAATAACATAAAAAGAGATTGTCAATGATATTGTTCCTCCGGAATAATATTTGAAAATTGAACATATAAAGATTCGGTTTTCATGACAATCTCTTTTTTTATCTAATAAATTTAAAAATGAGTACAACAGAAAAAAAATACAACGAAGCTGAAAGCTGGGTAGTAGAAGCTGAAACATTCAGAGACTCTGTTGGGACAATGGATACTACCGGCAAAAGAAAATGGGTATATCCAAGAAAACCTAAAGGGAAATACACAAACTACCGGGTTTTAGTTAGTATTCTATTACTTATTATTTATTTTTCTATACCATTCCTGAAAATTAATGGAAATCCTGTTTTATTAATAAACATTATTGAAAGACAATTTTATATCCTCGGGCAGCCATTCTATCCTCAGGATTTTTTTATTCTGGCTTTAGGCGCCATCACCTCACTTGTTTTTATTATTCTTTTTACGGTTGCTTTCGGAAGGATTTTTTGTGGATGGATATGTCCTCAAACCATCTTTTTAGAAATGATTTTCCGTAAAATTGAATATGCGATCGAGGGCGACAGAAACAAACAGATAAGACTTGATAACCAGGCATGGGACTTCGAAAAAATATGGAAGAGATTGCTGAAATGGTTTTCATTCATGGTAATATCTCTCATCATTACCCATATAATGTTTATGTACATTGTAGGTTATGAAGAAGTATTCCACATTATGCAACAGGGTCCATTTGAAAAACCTACCAATTTTCTGGTAATGGTTTTATTTACTGCAGCCTTCTATTTTGTATTTGCCTGGTTCAGAGAGCAGGTTTGTACTATGGTCTGCCCATATGGCCGTCTGCAGGGCGTATTGATAGATAAAGAAACCATCAATGTATTCTATGATTACAAACGTGGTGAAAACCGTTCCAAATGGAAGAAGGGCGAAGATAGAAGTGCTGCCGGAAAAGGAGATTGTATTGATTGCAAACAATGTGTTGTGGTTTGTCCGACAGGAATTGATATCCGTGATGGTTTACAGATGGAATGTGTAAACTGTACTGCTTGTATAGATGCCTGTGATGAAGTAATGGTGAAAGTTGGTTTACCTACAGGACTGATAAGATATGCCTCTGAAAGAGAAATAGAAGAACAGGCAAGATTCAAGTTTACAACGAGAATGAAAGCCTATTCGGTGGTTTTAGCAATACTTACCGGATTCTTAGGATTTCTTCTTTACAACAGAGGTGAAATGGAAGCTAAGTTTCTTAAACAGCCAGGATCTAGCTTCTTTATAAGAGATGGTAAGATAACCAATACTTATAACTATACTTTCCTCAATAAATCAAATGAAACCAAAACTGTTATTATCAAGATTATTGAGCCTAAAAATGGAGAGATCACTTCCAGTGCTGCCAACAGAATTATATTGAAGCGGGATGCAATGATAAAAGGAACTGTCAATGTGAGCTTTCCGGAAAGTCAGATAAAGCTATCTAAGCAAAATCTTACTTTGGGTGTTTACGATATGAATGGTGAACTTCTGGATTCTTACAATACTTATTTTGAAGGTCCATTCAAATTCCAATTTTAATCAATTATGAAAAAATTACATTGGGGACACGGACTGGCCATTGCTCTAGGATGTTTCATGATATTCATTCTGTTTCTGATTTTTGTGTTTCCTATGGGAAAACAGAATTCAGAAATGATTTCCAATAACTATTATGAAGAGGAACTGGAATATCAAAAAGTAATTGATGCGAAAAAAAATGCATCGAAACTGGAGAATCAGCCAATATATAAAGTAACATCTGATGGAATACAAATCACCTTTCCGGAATCTGTTAAACCAGATGGAAACAAAGCGAATTTTGTTTTGTTCCGAACGGATGATTCTAATCTGGATGTGAAAAAAGAGGTTAGTATTACTCAGAACTATTTTATCATTCCTAAAAAAGTAATCACCAAAGGATCCTATACGCTAAAACTAAAATGGACCGAAAATAAAATCCCTTATCAGATAGATTACGATATCCTATGGAAATAACTCTCATAATATCAGCAATCGGGCTCGGTTTCGCATCAGGATTTCACTGTATCGGAATGTGCGGTCCTATTGCTATATCAATGGGACTTACGAAAAATCAGAAAGCCAATTTCTATTTACAGAATCTGACTTACCAATTCGGAAGGATTTTCACTTACTCGGTTTTGGGAGCTGTACTTGGTATCATTGGTCAAAGTTTTGAATTAGCAGGATTCCAAAGCTATCTGAGTATATTGGTGGGCATTTTACTGATTACAATGGCCGTTTTTTCATTTGGCGGAAAAGACTTCGCTTCAAGAATCCCAATGATTTCAAAAGCATTACTTAAAGTTAAAATTAACTTGGGTAAAATTCTCCAAAAGCCGGATTACAAGTCACGTTTTATTACGGGAATACTCAATGGTCTTCTTCCTTGCGGAATGGTTTACATGGCTCTCACAGCATCTCTTGCTGCTGGCGGAATCTGGCAAAGTTCTTTTTTTATGTTCCTGTTTGGTATTGGAACTTTTCCGTTTATGTTCGCGGTTGTTTTTCTCGGCAATTTTCTTACAGCAACTTTACGGGTAAAAATATTGAACGTTATTCCCGTGTTGATGATTGGTCTTGGAGGATTATTCATACTAAGAGGACTGGAATTAGGAATTCCTTATATATCGCCAAAAGCAGAATCATTGAAAGTTAATCATACTTCCAAAGAATTCCATACGGATCACACGAATTGTCATTAATCCAATAAAATTCAATGACAAATTTGTAATTTCGAAGAAACTTTATCATCTGCTGTAAAAAAACAACTTTTATGAAAAAAAACACTCTCCATTTGCTGAATCTTATGGCCGGATTATTAGCTTTATTCTCACTATTGTCATGTTCCGTTTCCACCATCAATCACTATTATCCTGATAAAAAGATGAGTTTTGCAACAGATATTGATATGTCTCAGGCTTTGGGAATGATGGAAGGTTTTATGCCGGATTCACTAAAGCAGAATAACGATTTTATGAATACAGATAAGTATCCGAAAGATTGGAAATCTCTTTATGATCTCAAAAAGGAAGAAGGGAAAATCACTACCAATCCGGATTCTATCAGGATTCTGAAAAAGATTTTCTTTAAAGGAAATTTTAGTCAAGATAAATTCTCCGGATTCTCAGTTAAGACAGAAGCACTTACTAAAGATGAGATCGCTTCGACTGGTAAATTAATGGGTAAAGATGCGGCAGTAATGAACAATTCTGCTTTTGATGACTGGAACGGAAAAACCTTGACAATCAACACAAATAAACTGCAAATTTCGCAAAAAGAGATTCAGGATATCTTTAAATCAGGAGAGCAAACTAAAGGAGAAGATAAGGAGCAAATAGAATCAATGCTTGGAATGATGCAGATTGACTTCAAAAACAAACTCATATTTGATAATAAAATTAAATCTGTAAAAGGCCAGCACGACTGGATCAAAAAAATAGATGATAAAACGATAGAAGTAACTATTAATCTTCAGGAAATGATTGATAAGAATCATCAGTTCAAAAACAAAGATGAAATCATTCTAATAGAAACAGAATAAAAAAACCGGCAAATGTGCCGGTTTTTTTTAGAAATCAATTTCTGCCGTCTCTTTTCCTTTCTGGAAATTAACCGTTTTCAGGGTTCCTTTGTAGGTGACGTTCATAATATTAACCTGTTTCGGAAACTGACCGATAAGAATATTATTTCTGATTCTTAGGCTTGATATTTCCGGAACATTAGATATCTCGTAGTAAATCCAAACCGATTCACCATTGACCTGACTTCCCGTGAAAGTCAAAGTTTTAGAAGCTCCATTTACAGAAACATCAATATTATTATTGACATATTTTTTAAGTTCAGCTTCGAAAGCCGCTGTATTAGGATCAATTTTTACAGCCTGCGAAATATGATTTGTATTCAGTTTAGTCGTAAACTTAAGGGTTTTACTTCCATCAATGTAATCCACTTTGGTCATTGAGGAAAAGAAATCAAAATCCCTGAAGCTAAATAAGCTCAAAAGCAAAACTCCAAGGCTTAAGATAAATATTGATTTTTTCATTTTTTGTAATGTTTAAATAACTTTTATTGTAAAATTTTGCTCAAATTATATGCCATCTCTTAGAAATTAACGCTCACCGAATATTTGTCATAAAATGCTTTGATATGGGCAACTGCATCCTCTGCATTATCCACCACTCTGAAAAGCGACAGATCCTGTTCAGCAATGAGACCTTCTTTTAACAAAGTATCTTTAAACCAGTCCAGCAAGCCGCTCCAAAATTCACTTCCCACTAAAACTATCGGGAACTTCCCTATTTTATTGGTCTGAATAAGCGTCAGTGCTTCCGACAGTTCATCCAGAGTCCCGAAACCGCCAGGCATCACTACAAATCCTTGTGAATATTTGACAAACATTACTTTTCTAACGAAAAAATAATCAAAATTGATATTATAACCTTTATCTACATAAGCATTAAAATGCTGTTCGAATGGCAGTTCAATATTAAGCCCGATTGATCTTCCGTTTCCGTTCGCGCCTCTGTTTCCCGCTTCCATAATTCCCGGACCGCCGCCAGTAATTACGCCAAAACCAATCTCAGTGATTTTTTGGGCAATATCTGATGCCATCTTGTAATAATAGCTGTCTTCTTTCAGTCTGGCAGATCCAAAAATGGAAACACAAGGCCCTATTTTCGCCATTTTTTCATAGCCGTCTACAAATTCGGACATAATTCTGAAAACCATCCAGCTGTCCTTGGTGATGGTTTCGTCCCAGGTTTTCTGCCGAAAACTATCGTGCAGTCTTTTTTCTTCGTCTTGTTGTGTCATCTGAATAATTTTTCCGCTTCAGCAACAGATTCCGGCTTACCTACATCTATAAGATTTGCCGTGTGCTGATAGCCAATAATAATATCTTCTTTCATCAGGTCCATATATTCATCCATAATGGAGAATTTTCCTGTTCTTGTGATTTTCCCGAATATCTCAGAATTAATACAATGAACTCCGCTGAATGCCAGTTCTCTTAATTTGAAAATACCGCCAACTACTGTTTTTTTATTTGTTGTGAGGTTTTTCCATCCTTTGAGATACATTTTATCATTGAACATCAGTTTCCTGGAGCTGTCTCTGTCGGAAACCGCCAAAGTTACCATTCCGCCTTTTAATTCGTGAATATTGATAAAATTGGTAATATTAAGATCTGTCAGGATATCAACATTCATAATCAGGAAAGTTTTCTCGTTTTCCAGAAATCTTCTCGCAAATAACAATCCACCTCCGGTTTCCAGAAGTTCGTCAGATTCATTGGAGATTTCGATATTCGCCCCGAAATTATCATTCTCTGCGAGAAAAGCTAAAATCTGTCCTCCGAAATGATGTATATTAATAACGAAATCATTGATTCCGTAACTCTGTAGATATTTAATATTCCTTTCCAGAAGCGGAACACCGTTTACCTGTGCAAGCGCTTTAGGATGATTATCGGTGAATGGTTTTAATCTTGTTCCCATTCCGGCCGCAAAAATCATTGCTTTCATAATTTATAAATGATATTATGATAATTGATTGATGATTAAATAATTAATGAAAACCAATTATTAATTATCGCTTATCGATGAGTGATTAAGATGCAGCTGTTCATCGTGATGAATTCTTACATCTGCTTCAGGAAAATTTTGTTGGACAAACTCCGCTGTTTTGATGGCAGAATACACCGAACGGTGCTGTCCGCCTGTGCATCCGAAATTGATCTGCAGGTTCTCAAACCCTCTTTCCAGATAATTTTTTATGCTGATAGAAATAAGATCTTGAACAATCTTTAAAAATGCCGGCATTTCTGTCTTTGTCTCCAGATAATCCTGAACGCCGATATCG